>JAITAN010000042.1 GCA_031284105.1 Treponema sp.
CACTTCCGGTTCAACAGGTTCTCCGCCGCGGGCGGTGAATGTCCTGAGTCCGTCGTGTTCGCCCCGCTCTTCTTCTTTCGAGCCTTCAATCCCCGCTCCCTCATCGGCCGCTCCGCCCGTTTTCGGCGTACCCTCACTCGAAACTCCTGAAGCAAGGTCCGCCATACCCGCGGACTCACATAACGCCGCCGGTGCGCTTCACGTATCCTGCCGATGAGCCTCACGAGCGCCGTATCCGTCCGCTTGTGTCCGCTGATTTTTCTTGCAAGCCGCGCATAATACCCGCTTCGACTTACCCCCAATTCCCCCGCCGTCTTCGTAATGGGGTACCGTCCTTGATGCCGCCGCATGAACGGGTGCGCCGCTACCGGGGATTCCCTACCGTGAAGATGGCTATTGCTTTTTTTAGGATTTCATTCGTCTCCCTCAGGCCGGCATTTTCTTTCCGCGGGCGAGCCGCCGCTTCATCCCGCGCGTTTCCTCTACCGGTGAAAGCTTTCACCGGTCCCGCTTCACTCCGCTTCATCTCCCGCATCCATCGTGCCGGCATATCCCGGTTTATGCCGATGTCTTGGGCAATCTCCTGCCGCTTCCGCTTTGTGTTCCTGGCCGGTTCCACGGCCCGTTCCTTAAACGCTTTCGTAAAAACGCTTCTTTCTCCCATGATGCTTCCTTCTTTGATCATTGGCGTACCTTCCTGTCCTTTCAAGCGGGGGAGGTTCACGTCTTATCCTCAAGGATGAAGTCTTTGCGATACGGGTAGACGCGCTATTACAAAACCTCTTGAATAACCAACACGGTATGGCTTATTAAGCGCAAGAATGAATAGAGATATACGTTTTGGTTTGGGGACGAAAAGCGGCGCCGCCGTTTAACGGCGCATGGTCCGGCAGACGGCAGCATGAAAATTCCTACTTCTCATATTCCGGAGAGTATGATATTCTGTAATGAAAGGAGTACTGTATAAGTATGTCAACGCATATTGCGGCGCAGACGGGGGAAATCGCGGAAGCTGTTCTTTTGCCCGGTGATCCGCTGCGCGCCAAATTCATAGCGGAAACGTTTCTTGAGAACGCCCGCCGATACACGGCGGTACGTAATATCTTCGGGTATACCGGCGTCTATAAAGGCGTACCCGTATCGGTGCAGGGAACAGGTATGGGTATCCCTTCAATTTCTATTTATGTAAACGAACTGTTTCGGGAATACAATGTACAAAGAGCTGTCCGCATTGGAACCGCCGGAGCTATTCAGGACGATCTTAACGTGCGTGATGTGGTCCTGGCGACCGCGGCGTCAACCGATTCCGGTGCAAACGCTATCCGTTTCGGCAGCAGACATTTTGCGCCCGCCGCATCTTTTTCCCTGCTGAAAAAAGCCTACGATATTGCCGCGCGTAAAGGGTGGGAGATAAAGGTGGGTACCGTCGTTTCTTCGGATATGTTCTACACCGAAGACCCTGAAGAATGGAAACTCTGGGCGAAATTCGGTTGTCTCGCGCTTGAAATGGAAACCGCCGAACTCTATACGCTGGCGGCAAAATACAGGCGCCATGCCCTCGCTCTGCTCACCATTTCCGATCATATGATTACGGGTGAAACGACAACCGCGGAGGAAAGGCAGCGGACCTTGACTACGATGATAGAGATTGCGCTTGAAACCGCGGTTTCCTAGGATTTTAAGCGGTCATAGATGGCGGTACGCCTCCTTCATATAACAAAGCGGTTTTCGGCAAACGCGGTTCACGCCCTTGATAATGCGAATTTTATGCTCCGTAACGGCGAGATTCACGCGCTTATAGGCGAAAATGGGGCGGGCAAGTCAACGCTTATGCACATCCTCGCGGGCTACCTGTTGCCCTCAAGCGGACGTATTTTCATACATGCTGCGGAACATCGTTTCAAGTCCCCTAAAGAGGCGCTTCATAGCGGCATAGGCATGGTGCGGCAGCATCCGGCGCTTGTGCCCGGCCTCAGGGTCTGGGAAAATTGCGTGCTGGGCGCGGAAAACGATCCGTTTGTCCGTCCCGTACCGCAGCGTAAACGCCTGCTCGATCTCTGCGGCCAATGGGGTTTCGATCTCCCGCTCGACCGGCCGGTAAGCGGCCTTTCCGTCAGTCAGCGGCAATACGCCGCCGTTATCAACCTGCTCCTTCGGAACTGCCGCATCCTTATCTTCGATGAAGTAACGGCCGTTATTTCCCATGCCGAAACGAAACGGCTTTTTACCCTCTTTAACAAGCTGCAACAGCGCGGGTTTTCGTTGATCGTTATTTCTCACAAATTGGATGAAGTCCTCTCGTTTGCCGATAGGATAACGGTTCTCCGCTCCGGCAAAACCGTTGCGACGGTAGAGGCGAAAAACGCGGATATGCACACGCTTAACGCCCTTATGTTCGGAACAATGCCCGCGCCTGATACGGAACCGCCATCCGGCGCGCCGGATGGAGCGTGCTCCCTCACGCCAAAGACGGAGCGCAGCGTCGTTCTTTCCGTCAAAAACCTTACGGTAGAAACGCCGGATAAACCGTTTATCCGCAATGTCGGCATGGAAATCCACGCCAATACCATTACCGGTATAGCGGGAATCAGAGACAGCGGGCTTGAAACGCTGGAGTATGCGCTTACCGGCTTGATTCCGGTTACGTCCGGCGCTATTACCCTCAATAATACGGCGCTGCCTTTAGGAAAACACGACGATTTACCCGCAACGTTCCGCAATGCGGGCATGGCGTATTTGAACGCCGACCGTACAAATACCTGTCTTGCGATGCATCTCCCTCTGTGGGATAATCTTGTTATCCACGCGCACCGAAGACAGCCCAAGCGTTTTTTCTTTCTCAATAAACCATTGCTTGACTCTTGGGCGCGTACAATCATGGCAAGAGCTGGCTGCAATCGCTCGACGCGGGAAGCGGCATCATCCTTTTCGGGCGGCCAATTACAGAGGATTCTTATTGAACGCGAAGTTGCGGAAATAATTTCTCCGGTAGCCGCAACAGGGATCGCGGAACGCACGCGCCTGCTCATCTTATCGGAGCCGGGCTGGGGATTAGACGTACGGGCGCGAAAAGCTCTCGCGGACAAACTGCGGTCCATTTCACAACAGAACGTTTCCATTTTGCTTTTCTCCACAGACATTGACGCGCTTCTCGACGTGTCCGATGAAATTCTCGTGTTGAACAACGGCGCTTTTTCCGCACGCATTGCCATCGCGGATCGCGCCGTTCTGTACGAGTACAAAACGCGCGTCATACAGGCAATGACAACTAACGCGGCGTCATATCTATAGCGAACCTGTAGGAATGCCGGTGCGGAATACGCGCCGTCTTACAAACCCATAGTACGCGCCATGCGTTGTATTGGCCGTCGAATACTAGAGGTACCAATACCGGTGTGAACAAGGTTGTACGCAGCGGGGTTTGCCTCAAACCTTTGGAAACCGGCATGTACTCTAATTGAGAACCGGCGGATGGAAATTTTTAAGTCCGCAGGGAACGCTTTTAAGTCCATAGGGCAACGCTGATTAAATCGGAAAGAAGTAGTAGGATAGGAAGAATGAAAACACAACAAACATTTACGGACGAGGAATACGGAAAACGGAAACGGATAAGCCGGCGGGAAGTATTT
>JAITAN010000112.1 GCA_031284105.1 Treponema sp.
TCTTCGAGGATCAAAACTTTATCTTCGAGGATCAGAAGTTTATCCTCAAGGATCAGAAGTTAATCTTCGAGGATCAAATCTTTATCTTCAAGGATCAAATCTTTATCTTCGAGGATCAGAAGTTAATCCTCAAGGATCAAATCTTTATCTTCGAGGATCAGAAGTTTATCCTCAAGGATTAAATCTTTATCCTCAAGGATCAGAAGTTAATCCTCAAGGATCAAATTTTTATCCTCAAGGATCAGAAGTTAATCCTCGAGGATCAAATCTTTATCTTCGAGGATCAGAAGTTTATCCTTAAGGATTAAATCTTTATCTTCGAGGATCAGAAGTTTATCCTTAAGGATCAGAAGTTTTCCTCAAGGATAAAGCCTTTATTTCCGAAGATCAGAATGTAATTTTTGAAACTGCAATATAAGGAGCATATATGAGCGATAAATTCATCCCCGGCGGCGAGGCGGAATTCCTCTCCTTCGCCAACAAATTCAAGTACGGCGTAGATACGCATGGGACGCTGTTGGGCATCCCGGACGCGCTCAAGACCGATTTCAACACGAAACTGACGGCTTACACCGCGGCATACCACGTTGCCGAGGCCCCCAACGCGGGTAAACTCGACCGGGAAGACCGCAGGGAAAAGCGCGAAGCCCTGACCAAGGTGATTCGCAAGATAAAGAACGCGTACATCGACGCGGATCCGCTGGATGTCGTTACCGGTCAGATACGCATGGATTTCGGGCTGCCCGTCGGAGATTCCGTGTATACCGGCGTCCCGGACCCCGCGGAAGTCGTCCCCTTTCGGCTGGAGAACGGCGAATACCTGCACGTCATCGTGAAACACCCCGCCCGCCCCGATCGCTACAACGGCGCGGTGGCCAGCTACAAAGTCGGCGGAAACGCGCCTGCAAGCCACAAAGAACTGACCAACAGCAAACTGCTCACCCGCTCGCGGGAAATCCTCACATTCGAAGCCGCGGATCTGGGGCAGACGCTGTACATCGCGCTTCAGTGGCAGAACGAGAAGGGCAGGCTTGGTCCGCCTTCGCCGATACAGAGCCATGTGATAGCGTGAATGGTTCGTGGAAATTATGAAACGGCGTTTTCAAAACGGCGTTTTGGAGACGCTTTTTTATGCCTGTAAAACATCGTGCCGGTTCCCGATTAGTTCGCCATGTATTATTTTGTCATATTTCTTATTTTATTCTTCAAGCAATTTCATTTTACCATGCTGTTTTTCAATTTCTAATTCTAATAATTCTTTTTGTAATTCGAGGCATCTTATTTTACTTGTCCGGATCTGTGGAACGATACACGCGCGCCGGTTGTTCTAGGTATGCGTTATACGTATCGACAACGCGCGCAGCTCATCAACAACATACACCTCGCGTACCGCGATTTCCGGCGGGGCTTTCAGCACCACCGGAGCAAAGTTCACTATACCCCGAATTCCGGCGGCTATAAGTTTCTCCGCGACGGACTGGGCTTGATCTTCCGGCACGCAGAGGAGGCTTATCTCTATGGCAAACCGCCCGATGATTTCAGCCATTTTGTAGGTGGGATACAAGGGAACCGGCGAGGAAAGAATTTCAATACGGTTGACATTGGCATCGAAACCCGCGGTCAATTCAAAATCGCTATGCTGAAATGCGCTGAAATTAAGATACGCCGAACCCAGCCGCCCGAGCCCTACGATGCAGATGTTCCGTTTGCGATCAAGGTGCAGACCTTTCTTGATGGCGCTTTCCAGAGCGGCTCTGTCATAACCGCTCGCGCTGCCGAGATCCGCGGCAAGGTAGGAAATATCCTTTCGGATAGAATCCCTTGACCAGCCGGTAAGAGATTCTATGTGCGTTGAGGTCAGCGTAACGGCGCCGCCTTTTTCAAGCAATTTTAAGAGATAGAGAAGCCTTTCTTTTGCAGGCCCGGGAATTTCTATGCCGTTATGGTTCTTCACGGATAAGCGCTTCCGGAAAGCCCGCCTGCCCGATTTTTTCGGCAACCATCTGCACATCGTCAGCCTTTATACCGGAAATCACGACACGGTACCAGTCGCCGCTTCGCTCGTAAGACGGATTCAAACCTACGTTCTTGAGTTTATCAAAAGCATTAACCGCGTTCTTGGGAGTTTTGAACGCGCCGACTTGCAGACGGTACCGCTTGTTTGTTCCTGCCGGCGGAACAGCAGGCTTTATAACCGCCGGTTTTGCCGTCTGCACTGCCGGCGTCGATGGAGTAGGAGGAGCAGGCGGCGCGGGAGCGGCCGCTGCGGGCGTACTTGGCGGCTGCACCGTCGGATTTGCGGGATCAGGAGACGCAGACGGCACGGGTGGCGGCGGCGCGGACGCTACGGGCGTACTTGGCGGCTGCACCGCCGGATTTGCGGGCTCAGGAGACGCAGGCGGCACGGGTGGCGGCGGCGCGGACGCGCCCGCGGGCGTACTTGGCGGCTGCGCCGCCGGCGGATTAGGAGGCGCAGCCTGCGCGGCCGCGGCTTGAATTACCACAGGTCCGGGAACGGCGCCCGCTTCGGCCGTATTGATGCTGACCGGCGCGGTACCGCTTGTAGTCATTTCAAGGTGTTCGGCCGCGGCTTTCGACAAATCAATATCTCTATTAGCAATAAAAGGTCCCCTGTCATTTACCCTTACCGTTACTTTTTTATTGTTACTTTTATTCGTTACGGTTAATAACGTACCGAAAGGCAGGGTAGGATGAGCTGCGGTATAATCACCGGGATTAAAAGCTTCCCCGGATGCGGTAATTTGTCCCTCAAATTCAGAACCATACCACGAAGCGATTCCTTCTTTGGAAAAAGTTGCTGTTTGCGCATTGCATACAAGCGTAAAAATAAGCGCCGTTACGGCAGTCAAAATAAATTTCTTCATATTCTTTTTATCGGTTAAATATAAAAAGAATATAACTTGAATACCGGGCTTTTACATGTGGAACTTGCGATATATCGGTGATTATGCTATATTATACAAAAGATATGGTTGTTAACAATTTTGTTGTCTTTGAAGGCGGCGACGGCAGCGGTACCACGACTCAGCTTGAATTAGTACGGCAGCGGTTTGAAAAAGAAGCGCGGGAAAGAACGCTTCCTCTTCTGTGGACGACGTGTGAGCCGACAGACAGCGTAATAGGCGCGCTTATACATTCCGCGTTGCGCGGCAGCATCACGCTACGAGCAGAAACGCTGGCGCGCCTCTTTGCCGCAGACCGCGAAGAGCATCTTTTTGCCGAAAACGGCGTGAAGGATCGCTGTAGCCGCGGCGAACTGGTGATTTCGGACCGGTACGCGCTGTCTTCGCTGGTATATCAGGGCATCGACTGCGGAGATGCCTTGCCGAAGCTGCTCAACGAGGCTTTTCCGGCGCCGGAATTGCTCTTTTTCTTTGATATTGAGCCGGAAATTGCCCTAGGGCGCATAGAAAACCGCCCTGTCAGAGAGATATTTGAATATCTTGACTTTCAGGTGAAGGTGCGGGAGCGGTACAAAGCCCTGTTGCCGTGGTATGAAGAACAGGGAACCGTGATTATCACTGTGGACGCCGCAAAAATGCCTAATGTGGTTGTCGAAGATGTGTGGAAAGAGTTGAAAAATTTGCCGATAATGATAAAGGGTTCCGGTGCTTTCTAGCAGGAGATTTTTTTGAAAAAGCGTAGTATCCTCTTCATTCTCTTAATCATTTTCCTCTTTTCCACAGGAAGGGTACCGCTCATTGCCTATTATGTTGAGTACAAAGAGCAGTACTACCGCCTCTATCACCTTCATTATATACAGTATCCCGATGACACTATGGAGAATATCCGGTGGCTTGAGATGGCGCTCAAAGCCGACTTCGCCAATCCGCTGTACGCCTTGGCCGTGATTGAGAATGAAACCCAGTATGAAAAGTACCGCTACCTTTTTATGATGCACCTGAATTTGAAGATGATAGAACAGTACCTGTTTCTAGGCAACAAATGGAATAAGCGTGTCGCCTATTTCTACAACGCTCCTTTTAAGGAGCAGAACCTTAAAAGCCTTGAAACTGCGGAAACGTGTTATCGTACCGCGCTGATCTATTGGAAAGACGCCAAAGAATGGGCTGAGAAAGCCGTGGCGCGGAGATTCAGGTTCATCAACCTTGAGCGCGTCCAATTTTGGCAGGACGAAGCCGGCAGAATTGAGCGTAAAGAGCTTGATTACGAGAAAACCATCAACCGCGAGCTTGCCAACATACAAAAGGTGCGGGAAGCGTTTGAGCGGATGCCGTAATGAGAAAGTCATGCTCACTCTTTCAGCGCGGCGGTCTGAAGTTTATAGCGGCGGCTGATCGGGGCAGTGCGGACATCGGTGCATTCGCGATAAAGGGAGACGATCCGTCCTGCCGCGTGTATTTTATAAACGCGAGGACGAGCGGGCGAATCAAGGTGGATGCGCCGGACATCGTGGAAAACAAGGGCGCGCAGCTTTTGATTATTACGCCCGCGCCGGGTGCTGGAAGTTGCATATATATAGAAGTAACCGCGCAATTTACGAATTGACCGTAGCGTAAGTACCCGCGCGGTGTTGTGCGGTCGCTCTGCACTGTGCGGCGGTTTGTTTTTTGTAAAAATGGGAAAGGAGGCGGGTACGTATGCTCCATGCGGTATGGGACAGCAATCCGCCGTTATGGTAGCGGTGCAGGATAATGCCCTCATCGCCGAACTTGAAAAGCTCAACGCCGCGGTTATAGGCGATCCGAACGCCCGTCCGTTTTATGGAGCGCCCACGGTGGTAAACGTGCTTGCGGATAAAACCAAGTGTACGCCGGTAGAGAACGGCAGCCTTGTTATCGGCAACCTGCTCAACGCGGCTCATGCGGCAGGCCTTGGGTCGGTCTACATTTATCGCGCAAAAGAGGTGTTTGAAAGTCCGGAAGGTAAGGAACTGCTCAAAACGTGGGGGCTGAACGATAATTATATCGGCGTGGGACACGTGCTTCTCGGATACGCCGCGGACAATCCGCCTAACGCCGCGCCCAGAAAAGAAGGGTATATTATTAAAATAAAAGGAAACTAATGAACCTCCCCGCCGCAAGAATACGGAACCGCTTGCGTCTATAATGAGGCTTTCCCAAAACTTCAGTTTTTGGGAAAGCAACCGTGCGGGATGCATGGGGTCCGGCGTTTCCCTTCGTTTCCCCCGCCGGAGGAGAGGCTCCGGTCGGGCTTAGGAAGGCATAGCTTCCTCGGCTAGGAACCCGTTTAGAAACAGAAGCCGTTACTAAAAGAAACGCAAGCGTACCCTCGCGTGTACTCGGCGGCTTGACGGTTATTAACAAATGTATTAAAGTAAACTTACTAAAAGTTTAGATTGAATAAGTATCTGGGACGATTTACACTGAAGTACTATTGAGAGGCTTACATAGGAGCAAGTTGGACTTCCCCCGATATGACGGACGGTAGGTTAAGCGGTGCCGTAATGTGTTAATGCTATCGGTATGGCATAGCCGAGCGCCGAATGTCTACGGCGCTTATTATAATACGGTTCCATCACCTCCTCTTTTGAGTGTCTCCCTTCCGCCTTATCCGCTTCCGCTTTTAACGTCTTGAAAAAACTCTCCGCACGGGCATTGTCCCAACAGTTCCCCTTCCGGCTCATACTCCGTCCGACCGGCGGATGCCGCGCCGACGGCGCCACTCGAAATTCTTTACCGCAATACCGTACTCCCCGGTCCGAATGAAAGAGGATGCCGCTCTTCGGCTTGCGGTTCGTGCAGGCCGTCATAAGCGCGTCGCATACATGACCGGCTTCCCCGTCCTCCGAAAACGCCCGTCCTATCACGCTGCGATCCCATAAATCGAGTATCACCGTTACATACGGCCGGCCGCCGCCGGTCTTCAGATACGTTATGCCGGACACCCG
>JAITAN010000131.1 GCA_031284105.1 Treponema sp.
CGGTAGACTTACCGACAGTGCACAAAAAATAGGTTCTTGCTCATAAAAACTCCTTCGCGTGCTTAAGCCGGCAGTGTATATGTTTATCCGCATACGCGGGCAACGTCTTTGTTACGGAACCCGCGCGAAAACCGGCGCGCGCGCCGCCCCGTTTTTCGCCGCGCCTAAAGACGGCGGGTCAATGGCTAAAGACGGCGGGTCATTGCCTAAAGACGGAGCCGCATTGTCTAAAGACGGCGGGTCAATATCTAAAGACGCAGCCTCTTTGCCTAAAAACAGCGCGCCATTGCCTAAAGACGCAGGCTCAGTGTCTAAAGACGGCGGGTCATTGCCTAAAGACGGCGGGTCATTGCCTAAAGACGGCGGGTCATTGTCTAAAGACGGCAGGTCATTGCCTAAAGACGCAGCGCCGTTGTCTAAAGACGGAGCCTCATTGCCTAAAGACGGCGCGCCGTTATCTAAAGATAGCGCCTCATTACCTAAAGACAATGCCTCGTTGCCTAAAGACGAAGCCGCAGTGTGTTGAGAAAACGCCCTGATTCGGCACGAAAACAGGGTATGTTTTTGTTTGACTGAACAACAATTATGTGAAAATGTGATAAAAAGGGTGAATTTAGGGCGCAGGGGGCTTCACGCGCCGCCTTTTTGCTAAAATACAATGGGGATCGGGGCCCGGGTTCTGTTCGTATTGCGTACGGCTGCTTTAAACATGGGTATAGTACAGCGGGCGAAGGCGGTTTCCGCGAGTTCTTTTCTCACTATTTTTCTAATATTATTCTAAAAAAGGCGGGCGCGCGCAATATTCCGGCGTGAATCTCCGCGATTACTTGCAAAAAGTCTTCCGATACTGTACACTGTCCCCATGAAATTTTCAGAGACGTTTATTCCGACACTCAGAGAAGTTCCGTCGGATGCGGTGATAGCAAGCCACAGGCTCATGTTTCGCGCGGGTATGCTGCGTAAACTCGCCAACGGATTGTTCGTGTACCTGCCCTTGGGGCTGCGGGCCTTCCGCAAAGTGGAGAACATCATCCGCGAGGAGATGGACGCGATTGGTTCGCTTGAGATAAAACCGAGCGTGGTGGTGCCGGGTGAATTATGGATGGAGTCGGGACGCTGGGAGACTATGGGCGCATCCATGCTAAAGGTTAAAAATAGAACCGGAGCCGCGCTGGTCGTTTCCCCCACGGCCGAAGAAGCGGTTACGGCCATGATGCGCGATGAATTGTCAAGCTATAAACAACTGCCCGTTTCCGTGTACCAGATCAATACCAAGTACCGCGATGAAATACGCCCGCGTTACGGCGTCATGCGCGGACGGGAATTCACCATGAAGGATGCATACTCCTACCATGCCGATGAAAAAAGCCTTGACGAAACGTATCAGAAAATGGAGCGCGCGTACCTGCGGATTTTCAAACGATGCGGACTTACCGTGATACCGGTGCGCGCGGATTCCGGCGCTATGGGAGGGTCCGGCTCCGAAGAGTTCATGGTGGAAAGCGAGATAGGCGACAATACCCTGCTTTTGTGCCGCTCCTGTACGTATGCGGCCAATGTGGAAAAGGCCGGATGTAAACCGGATGCGCCGATAAACGGGGCCGCGCCGGATACGCTGCCCCTTGAGCGCATTGCAACGCCTGATGTAAAAACCATCGGCGAGCTTTGCGCGTTTCTGAAAACGGACGCAACGGCGTTTATCAAGACGCTTATATACCGCGCGGTGAACGTGGAGCTTGATCTTACGGGCGCGCCCGGCAGCGCGCAGTGGAAGCGCGTCCGGCCCGCGCCCGAAGCGCCCGCGGTGTATGCGGAGGCGTTTTTCGCGGTATGTATACGGGGCGACCTTGACGTCAATGAGACGAAACTTGCGGCCGCGCTCAATGCCGGAGAAGTAGCGCTTGCGTCTGACGCGGATGTGGAACGGCTCACGGGCGCGCCCGTGGGCTTTGCCGGCCCCGTAGGGCTTACCGCATTGCCGGTTATTGCCGACGAAACGGTCGCCGCGCTGCATGACGCGGTTACGGGCGCGCTTGAAAAGGACGCGCATTACCGGCATGTCGCGTACGGCAGGGACGTTGCGCCGTGGCTTGCCGCCGATGTCCGTACGGTTAAAGCGGGCGACCGGTGTCCGGCGTGCGGCGGCGAGCTGTACGAGAAAAAAGGCAATGAATTGGGGCATATTTTCAAACTGGGCTGCAAGTATACCGCACCCATGAACGCGCGTTTCCTTGATGAAAACGGCGCGTCCCGAACGCCGATCATGGGATCTTACGGCATCGGCGTTGACCGCACCCTTGCTTCGGTCATTGAAGAGCGCCATGACGATGCGGGCATCGTGTGGCCCATGAGCGTTGCGCCTTTTCACGTCATTATCATACCGGTTAAGTATGAAGGCGCGGTGCGGAGCGTAACCGGCAACATAGCGGCCGCTCTTGAGAAAAACGGCGTTGAAGTACTGGTTGACGACAGGAACGAGCGCATCGGGGTTAAGTTCAATGATGCGGATCTTACCGGCGTCCCGTTCCGCGTTGTGGTTGGGGAGAAAAGTCTGGCTTTTGAGAAGCCTTCGGTAGAGGTGAGGCGGAGAGGAGAACAGGACGTGAAACTCATACCCGCGGATAGCGTAGGTACTGCGATAGCCGGTATGGTGTTTGATGAACTGATGAAATTAGGATAAGGAGAGAACATGGCGATTGCGGACTATCTTTCGGAGTTGACGAGTAATGATTATATTGATGTACGTTTATACGATAAGTACAACGTAAAACGCGGGCTGCGTAATGCGGACGGAAGCGGCGTGCTGGTGGGCTTGACCCGTGTGGGCGAGGTTCATGGGTACATTATGATCGAAGGCGAAAAGCAGCCTATCGACGGCAAGCTGTTTTACCGCGGTATCGATGTGGAGGACCTTGTTGCGGCCGCGGCCCATGAAAAACGTTTTGCGTTTGAAGAAGTCGTGTACCTTCTCATGTTTGGAAAACTGCCGGCTCATAGGCAGCTTGAGAAGTTCTGCGCGCTTATGGGGGAAAACCGCAGCCTCCCCACGTATTTCAGGCGGGATCATATCATGAAGGCGCCTTCCAGGGATATTATGAATAAACTCGCCCAATCGGTGCTGACCCTTTACTCGTTTGATAAAAGAGCCGAAGATCGCTCGCCGGAAAATATTCTCCGCCAGTGCATTGAGCTGATTTCCCGTCTTCCGGCTATTGTTGCGTATTCCTACATGGCGAAGAAACACTACCTTGATAAGGACAGCCTCATCATCCATGAGCCGAATCCCGCTCAAAATACCGCGGAAACGATCCTTTCTCTCATTCGGCCGGACCGGCGGTTCTCCCGATTGGAAGCGGAAACCCTTGATTTGGCGTTGGTGCTGCACGCGGAACACGGCGGCGGCAACAACTCAACGTTTGCGGTACACTTGATTTCTTCTGCGGATACGGACACGTACTCGGCTATTGCCGCGGGCATCGGCTCGCTCAAAGGGTACAAACACGGCGGGGCGAGCGCCAAGGTGATCGCCATGATGGAAGACATCAAGCAGCATATCAATAGATGGGATGATGAAGTCGAAGTGGAAGCCTATCTTGAAAAGATATTGAAGGGCGAAGCCTACGACAGGACCGGGCTTATTTACGGGCAGGGACATGCGGTGTACACGAAAAGCGACCCGCGCGCCGTATTGCTCCGCGGCAAGGCCGAGCAACTTGCCAATGAAAAGCAGTTCATGGACGAGTTCAACCTTTACATGCTTATTGAGCAACTTGTGCCGGCCGTGTTCCAGCGGTTGAAGAACTCGGACAAAGAAATATGTACAAACGTCGATTTTTACTCGGGCTTTGTGTACAGTATGCTCGGTATACCGGCGGAATTGTACACCCCGATCTTCGCGGTGAGCCGCGTGGCGGGCTGGTGCGCGCACCGCATGGAAGAAGCCGTTGCCGGCGGGCGCATCATCAGGCCCGCATACAAATGCGTACAAAAACATCTGCCCTATCCCCCTGTTTCTGAACGGGGGTAAGCTCGCCGCCTGTGTATCGGGCGGATCACCGGCGGTGTTGCGGGGCGGGTATACGGGCGGATCATCGGCAGTGTACAGGGCGGTACATCGATGGTGTACAGAGTGGATATGGAACGGGTATGCGGACGGATCATCGGCGGTGTATCGGGCGAATACGGCTCTGGTATACGAGCGGATCACCGGCGGTGTATCGGGCGGATATGGGGCGGGTATGCGGACGGATACGGAGCGGACTTCCCCCGATGAGAAGGACAGTATATTAAACGGTGCTGCAATGTGTTAATGCTATCGGTATAGCATAGCCGAGCGCCGTATCTCTACGGCGCTTATTATAATACGATTCTATATACTCACATATCTCTACCCTCTCCTCCTCTTTCGGGTGTCTCCCTTCCACCTTGAACCTCCCCCGCTTGAAAGGACAGGAAGGTACGCCTATGATCAAAGAAGGGAGTATCATGGGAAAAAGAAGCGTTTTTACGAAAGAGTTTAAGGAACGGGCCGCGGAACCGGCCCGCAACACAAAGCGGAAGCGGGCGTGCCCAAGACCTCGGCATAAACCGGAATATGCCGGCACGATGGATGCGGGAGATGAAGCGGAGTGAAGCGGGACCTATGAAAGCTTTCACCGGTAGCCGAAGTCCGGCTCAACCGGCGGCGCCGCCGATGACGGCATCCCGCACCCGTCATGGACAGCCGGTCAAAGGCAACGGCGGACACGGCGGCATCCACCGGCGCATAGGCGGCTGCGGTCAAGGCGGGGAAGAACGCCGCCTGTCCCGCCTTGTTCGTTCACCGCTTCTCTCCGCCGCGAGATGCGCTTCCCGCTGATAAGAGATGCGCTTCTCTCCGCCGGATTACCGGCGACGCTTCCGGGCACGGCGCGGCATATATGCCGAAGTCCGGCTCAACAGGCGGCGCCGCCGATGACGGCCTCCCGCACCCGTCATGGACAGCCGGACAAAGGCAACGGCGGGCATGGCGGCATCCAGCGGCGCATAGGCGGCTGCGGTCAAGGCGGGGAAGAACGCCGCCTGTCCCGCCTTGTTCGTTCACCGCTTCTCTCCGCCGCGAGATGCGCTTCCCGCTGATAAGAGATGCGCTTCTC
>JAITAN010000132.1 GCA_031284105.1 Treponema sp.
GTTATGCGCGGTTGGCTTGGGGTTTATTGATCCGGTAGAGAACGCGCCGGTTTCGTATGCGTTAGATGACGGCGGGTATACGGCGCACCCTATTGAACATATCGGCTAATCGGTTATACTAGATACGATTAACTTATACGGTGAATTCTACCGCAGGGAAGGAGATTGCTATGAAGGTTCTTGCGATTAATGGAAGTCCGCGTCCAAACGGCAATACCGCGTCATTGCTTAATATGGTATTGGAAACGTGTGAAAGGGCGGGACTGGAAACGGAATTGTATCAAGCCGGAGGCAGAGACGTGCATGGCTGCCGCGGCTGCGCAAGCTGTTGGAAAAACAAGGGGCGGTGCGTCATTGACGACTGGATCAATGAACTCTACCCCAAGATGAAAACTGCCGATGCGATATTGCTCGGTTCGCCGACTTATTTCTTTGATGTAAGCGCTGAAACCAAAGCCGTCATTGACCGGACCGGTTATATTTCACGCGCCGATGGTTTTTCATTCAGCCGGAAAGTCGCGGCCGGGGTAAGCGCGGCGCGGCGTGCGGGCGGCGTTACTACGCTGGATTCGATGCAGCGCTTCTTCCTTATCAACGATATGATCGTGCCGGGTTCGACGTATCTGAACATGAGCTTGGCTTGTAACCTTGGAGATGCGGAGAAAGATGAAGAAGGGATAAGAACCATGCGGAGACTCGGTGAGAATATCGTGTGGCTGCTGGAGAGGATCCATGCGTAGACGTTAATTCTGAAAAACAAGCCGTATCATGGATGATTGATTACGCGTTCCATGATGCGATGCGCGCCTGTACTAAACAGGCTAACTATTTACTATGGAGGAGAAAACCATGAAAGCGTTATTCATAGGCGGTACCGGCACCATCAGTACCGCTATTTCAAAGAAACTTCTGGAGCAGGGCTGGGAACTGTACCTGCTCAACCGGGGCAACCGCAACGCGCTCTTGAGCGAGCGTGAAACAGACGGCAAGCTGATCGAGATACATTGCGATATCAACGATGAGACCGATGCTATGGTAAAATTGCGCGATCTTACGTTCGACGTCGCGGCCGATTTCATCGCGTTTGGTCCTGAACAGGTTGAACGGGATTTCCGTCTGCTCAAAGATACGGTGAAACAGTACATTTTCATCAGTTCAGCGTCCGCATATCAGAAGCCCGCGTCCGATTACCGCATCAGCGAGGCGACTCCGCTTGCAAACTCGTTCTGGGAATATTCCCGCAACAAGATCGAATGTGAAGAGTTTTTGCTGAAAATGTACCGGGAGCAAGGGTTTCCCATCACCATCGTACGCCCCAGCCACACCTACGATGAACGCAGCGTACCGCTCGGCGTTCACGGCAAAAACGGCAGTTGGCAGGTGGTAAAACGCATCTTGGACGGCAAACCGGTTATCATTCACGGGGACGGCACGAGTTTGTGGACCATGACGCACAACAGCGACTTTGCCAACGCCTTTATCGGGCTTATGGGCAACGTTCACGCCATAGGCGAAGCCGTTCAGATCACGTCGGACGAAACTCTCACGTGGAACCAGATTTACGCGGCAATTGCCCAGGCGCTTGACAAGCCCTTGAGAGCGGTACATATTTCCAGCGATTTCCTCGCGGCTGCCGGACAGTACAACTTTGAAGGCGGGCTCACCGGCGACAAAGCCAACTCCGTGGTATTCGACAACACGAAGCTCAAGCGGCTTGTGCCGGGCTTTACCGCGCGGATACGGTTCGATCAGGGCATACGCCATACGATCAACCATGTGTTAGCCAATAAAGAGTACCAGATCGAAGACCCCGAATTTGACGAATGGTGCGATACGATCATCGCGGCGCGGGAAAAGGCGATTGCGGAGGTAAAAGGATAGGCAAATAAGCCTTTGCTTCCGTAAAAACGTATCGGTTCAATGCGCTTATAGAGCGGGCGCTCATACTTGCCTTATGAGCGTCCGCGTATCTTTTCGCCCCTCACCTGCCTTCAATTTTTTCTATGTTCTTCTATAAGATACCGGCGCGCCGGTATGTGTCCCGCTCACCCTTGCTTCCTTCCGAATAGGGCAAAGAACGTCAACCGGAACATGCCCGCGCGGCATATTCCAAACGTATTCCGGCATATTGTTTGCTTGAACGTTATCGAAATACTATTGACAAAGTTTCTTTCACTCCGTATACTGCTTCGCATGGGTCTATTAGGGCGCGCGCCCTTTTGGTTTAATGCCCCGCAGCTTGCTGCGGAAAACCGGAAGTGCGAGGGATTTGTTCTTCCATATACACAAAGACTTCAAAGAGAACTCTTAAATACCCCGGATTTCTGCCCGGGGGATTTTTTATTTCTTATTGATATAACGAATGTCCTCTCTGACGGTTTACGCAATGATTTCCTTAGATTTTTTTTTGAACGGATTAAAAATCCCGTTATTTCTCTCTATAGTTCTTTTTCTTATTCTATTCTTTCTTTTCAAGGAGGTTATTATGGCGTTCATTAATGCCATAAACGAGGTTTTACACCGCATCAGGGTAAAACTCTATCCCAACTATCTACTCAATGTGGAAGGCGCGTACCTCGCGCGTACGATTAACGAGGCGAGCCTTTCCGTTGAGGACGTCTGCGCCGCGCTCAAGAACAGAGGCGGTTTCACCGGCAACTACGACGATTTAGTCGAGTATGTGAAGCA
>JAITAN010000217.1 GCA_031284105.1 Treponema sp.
GCGCAAACACGTTTGCGGCGGGGTATTAAACCCTACCGGGCGCTGCCGCGCTCCAGGTGAGCGCGTGGACTGAAACAATACATGACTGTAGACTACAAAAAATTAAAAAGGAGATATAAATTTTATGAATATCAGAGAAGCAAACATACATGATGTTGACCGTATAAATGATGTACATAATCAAGCCGTCCGGGAGAAATTTAAAGTTGCTTATTTAAGGCAGCGGACAAAAGAAGAAGCAATGGAATGGTTTAAAGAACACAATAGTAAAGAATATCCAATTTATGTTGCGGATATTGACAGCACCGTAGTTGGTTTCGTATATATTAATGAATATAGGCCGGGAAGAATAGCATTAAAACAAACCGCTGAAATTAGTTATTTTATTGACGAAAATTATAGAAGAAGAGGGATAGGGAAAAAATTAGTTGAGTATATGGAATCAAACTGTTATAAATTGGGTATAAAAACATTATTTGCAATAATAATTGATAACAATGAGGCAAGTATAAAATTGATAGAAACATGTGGATATAGGAAATGGGGATATTTACCTAATATTGCGGTTTTCGATACTATAGAAGTAGGCCATTTATATTATGGAAAAAGAATACTACCCTAATTAATAAACAAAGAAAGTACAGTATATATAATATTGGAATACGGGTACATTGCGCCTAGCAAGACCGTGCATATGCTTCGCCGCTGAAGCGGATCGGGTTACGAAAATCGAAAACCGCCGCTACAGCCGGAGTGTTAGCAATAGATTGTTACCACACGATGATGCACGCGCCTGAACGCTTCGTATTCACGGACCTTTTCCGGCAGCGTCCCGTCAAGCCTGCCGATGCGGAAGACAACAAGGTTATCCGAGTCCTGATGACGGGATAGCCGCACCGGTTCAAGCGGCCCTTCTTCCATAATGCGAACCAGTACGGTACCGTTGTACCCGCGGGTTGACGCATAGAAGAGCCGGGCGCCGGCCCCGAACTTGAGCGCGGCGGCGGTCTGTACCTTCGGTGTTGCCGGCCGGAGCAGCGGCTTTTACCTGTTCCGGTCAAAGGTAAACGTCCATATTTTGTCCGAGCCTAAATTACAGGCACGCGCAAGAGCGGGCCGCCCTTTCGCCGCCTCGTGTAGGATACAAGAATGACCGTGCCGGGCTTCCCGGCGCACTTTACCGGGGGATCCGTTCCCGTACATTGAACGGCCTGGATACATCCGCCGATACTTCCATCCGTATAATTAGAAACAACCGCGTATGTCCCGCTTTTATCAAGCGCGATATGACCCTTCCCCTGCCGGCGCCTTGGTTAATAAGAGAGAGCTTTTCTCTCTGCGGGCCGCTCGGTACAAAAGCGGACGCGGCGCCGGTAGGCTGCCGCGGAATTCGTTGATCTCATTTGTTACGCGTACAGACGCTTTTTTGAAGCGAGCGAGGAATTCGGATCTCGCCGCTTCCGCTGCAATACACAAGTTCCTTGAATAACACCGGTATTATATTTGGACAAATAATCAATACAAATAATAATAAGAATCAAAAAAGAAGCTAACAAGGCGTTAAGCGAATACGCTATCGGCATTTTTCCTGTTCTCTCCCTTCTGCGAATCATCCATGCCGCTCGATACGAATTCTCTGCCGTTAAGATAAACTATCCAAGAAATTTTTCAGAAATTCTTCGGCTTCAATTTCCCTGTTCAAGATTTGATGAAGTCCCATGCTTATCGGCATCTTGAGTCTGTACTTTTCCGCCAATACTTTTACGTATTTGGCGGCGGCGACGCCTTCAGGCAAATAGCCGACTTCTTTAATACGGCTTAACAAATCGTCCAAATCCTCGAACCGCTCAAGAATACGCTTCTCAATGATTTCCCGCCCGAACCGGCGGTTCCGCCCCCAGATCGAGCGGCAGGTAACGTCAAGATCGCCGACGCCGGAAATAGAGGTAAATGTTTCGGGATGGGTTGATCCCATTGCGTACCCAAGGGTCTGTATCTCATTCAGTCCTGCGGCAAGGAGCAGCGATTCGGTACCGTCGCCGAACATGCCGCTCACCGCGTCGTTAGCGCCTGTTTTGAGCGCGTCAAGCATACCGAATGCTATGGCGATAACGTTCTTTGCCGCGGCCGCCACTTGGACGCCCTTTACGTCGAAGGATGAGAATACCAAAAGCCGCTCGCTTTTGAGCAGGTTCCTGAACCGGATCGAATTCTTAGCGCTTTCGCTTGCCGCGATAAGCCCGGTGATCTTTCCGCGTCCTACTTCTTCGGCGTGGCTTGGTCCCGCTATGTAAACAAGGGAATGTTGGTAGAACCCGGGAAGATAATCTTCCAGCGTTTCAAGGATAAGTTTCGGTCCTTTGGGGCTTGGTAAAAATCCCTTGGTAATAACGGCGATGGTTGTTTCTCCATCTCGGATTGATGGGATGAGAAGAATTTTTTTTACCGTGTCCAAAAGATAAAGAGATGGAGACGCCAAAATAAGAAATTCTCGATTGCCGGCCGCTTCCGTCAAGTCTGCGGTTGCCCTTAGTTTTTCGGGAAGCTCAACATCGGGCAAGAACCGCGGATTGATATGCCGCTCGTTTATATCTTCCGCTACAGCGCGCTCAAGCCCCCAAATAACAACATCCATACCCTTATCCGCTATTACCTTGGCAACCGCGGTTCCCCATGCGCCTGCGCCTAATACGGCAACGCATTCACTCATATTTTCCTCCACATCTGAATTTTTAAATATGCGGACCCACAGTCCGCCGACCATAGGCCCGCCGCTTCTGGTCTTTCACAAGGTTTTCAAACTCGTCAACTCTTTTCGCTATTATTTCCAAACTTTTTTGCCAGAATGTCTGCTGTTCAACCGTACATCCGATAGACCGCGCAACATCTTCGACTTGCGCGCAGCCGGTTAGTTTAAGCATATTTTTGTATTGCTCCGCAAACCCTTGTTTAGCGCCTGAGTATGCGGCGTATAAACCAAGTGAAAAAAGCTGCCCAAAGGCATAGGGATAGTTATAGAAGCTCAGTTCCGCATTGTAATAATGGCTTTTTACGGCCCACATATACGGATGCAGCAGATTTTCATCAAGCCCGCCGCCGTACGTCTTCTTTTGCGCGTCAAGCATAAGCGCGCATAGTTCTGCAGGGGACAATTCCGCCAGAGCGCGGCGTTCAAACAGCATATTCTCAAAATAGAAGCGCGACAGTATATCGACAATGACTTGACAGCACTCCTTGAGGTTTCCCTCTATTAAAAATAATTTCTCCGCATTGGTTTTCGCATTCGAATAGGCGCCCTCAAAGATGATGGTTTCCGCAAACACGCTTGCGGTTTCGGCTAGGGTCATGGGATACACGGCCCGCGTACGGGGCAGAGCTTTGATAACCTCGTGGTGCCACGCGTGTCCAAGTTCATGGGCTACGGTACTCACACTGTCGAAAGAGCCGTCGAAATTGCAAAGAATACGAGAAACGCCCGCAAGCGGGAAGTCCGTGCAGTACGCACCGCCCACTTTGCCTTCCCGTATTCCGGCGTCTATCCAATGCTCATCAAAAGCGGAACGTGCAAACGTACCCATCGCCGGATCAAAAGCCGAAAACTGATTCACGATGAATTCAGACGCCTCGGCAAACGTCCAACGCCGCCCTTCGCCGACAGGCGCAAACAGATCGTAGAACGCGCATACGGGGATTTCAAGCGCCGCGGCCTTTATTTTGAGGTACCTGCGGAACAACGGCAAGGAATTTTCCAATGCGGCAATGAGGGAAGAAAGCGTTTTTTCACCCATACGCGACTGAAACGCCGATTTCTGCAAAGGTTGATATGCGCCGGCCGCATCGCTCCAGCCTCGCCGTGTATCGACGGTACGGGATGCGCCTTTTACCCCGTTCAGCGCGGCCGCAAGCGGAATCTCAACGCTTCGCCATACCTCAATTTCCGCTTTGTACGCCTTTTCCCGTACCGGACGCTCCTTATCCATCGCCATACTGCGCAGCCGGTTGACGGTTTTCCGTTCACCGTCAATCGTACCGTATGCAGTGGAAGAAATCGTCTCGTGCAAGCGTTCCCATGCATCCGCGCCGGAATGCCCAAGGTCGTTGGCGAGGTCTTCCATTTCCGGCGTCATTTGAAAACAAGCCTTGCTCACCGACTCGGTGATGAAAAACCGGTATGGCTCAAGGTCTCGATCCCTGCTGAATATACCGTCCCAATCCTTCATTTCAGCGAGTTTGTTTCGTAGGATAACCGCAGCCTTACCAAGCGGCAAGCCGGCAGCCTCAACTGCATTTATTTCCGCAAGCGCCCTGCCGTTGCGGGTATCGGCCGTGTAGACGGCTTCCACATAGGACATCAGGTTTTCCTCGATGTCCGCTGCATCTTCCCATGCGCGGATCGCTTTAATGATGGAAGCGGTATCAAACGATCCTTTGAGTATTTCCAGAAGCGCAGCGATCCGTTTTTCAAGAAGAGCGATATCCCGCTTGTATTCCGGCGAATCAAAGGACGGATAAAGCGTTTCGAGATTCCATGCCGGAAGCGTATCATTAGGATTATTCATAAAAGAAGTCTAGCATAGTATCGGCAAAAATGCTAGGACGCGTTTACACTACACAAAGAGATACAAATAGATGCTTTGGCGTTTCAGAGGCGCCGGCATTCCTTTTCAAGTCCGCAGTTAAAACTTTCACCTATCGCTCTTGAGAGATAATCCGGTTCCACGTAGACATAGTGCGGCGCTCTCTTTAGAGATAACCTCCTTATCTCTGATGAACACGCTCCGCTTCCGAGCCGCAAGGACGCTATGGCCCCGCGGTATGTATCGCTTTGCGTAGCGTGAACACGCCCTAGCGGCGCAAAAATCCACACGTGCAACAGGCTGCTAGACTCTGTCCATAATGTACAACACGCCGCTTTTGGGGGAAAATTGAAAGAATAGGTAAAAACATCAAGCAAACCACGTATCATTTCTCTTTATAATATATGAACGATTACAATTATATGAAGACGGATCGGAACGGCGAGGTCTGTGATTCAAATAAAAAATCTCCGAAGCCGCTTTCGTTTCCGGTTGAATACTATCCAAGGGAAAAACTCATGCAAAAGGGACCCGCATCTCTTTCCGATAAGGAATTGCTTGCTATTTTGCTTAATATGGGAATAAAAGGAAAAAAAACAAACGCCCTCGTAATGAAACTGCTGGAACGGCTGGATAAGGAAAAAGAGATACCAAGCGTGGAAAAGCTTGCCGAATTAGCCGGTCTTGGCAAGAACAGGGCTTGCTCTGTTCTTGCCATGTTGGAATTTGGAAGGAGGCGCTGGGGCGCGGCCGGAATGCGCGTACATCATCCTCAAGATATTTTTACCGTAATACGGCACTATGCGGACAGGCGGCAGGAGCGGTTCATCTGTATTTCCCTGAACGGCGCTTACGAGGTGCTTGCGGTGCGTATCGTTACTATAGGACTCGTGAATAAGACCATTGTCCACCCCCGCGAAGTGTTTGCGGATCCTCTGGCCGACCGCGCCACGGCCGTAATCTGCGCGCACAACCACCCGTCCGGGCAGCTTACCCCTTCACCGGAAGATGACGAAATTACCGAACGGCTGCAATGTTCCGCGGAAATTCTCGGTATAAACTTCCTCGACCATATAATTTTTTCGGACCGCGCCTATTTCAGCTACCGGCAGACAGGAAAGCTAAAGGAAGAACCGTAGATAGCCGGTTACCGTAGGCTCTTTTCTCCATCACCTGCGACGCCGCCGGCTCTTTGGTCGCGGCATTCTCAATATTCGAGCAGGGTCATACCGCTTGTTTATATTTCAATTATGGTATACGCTAACTCTCTATGAAAGAGAATATAGCCGTTATTCCCGTAATTTTCAGGAAATTTAAAGGTCTTTCCGCGAAAATGGCCTATGGTTTTGCAAAAATGGGTAAAACGAGGCTTTTTCCAAAATACGATTATCATTACAACCACATGAAAAATCTGGCGCTTGTGTATTTTAATATAACGCCGCTTTGTAATCTGCGCTGCCGCATGTGCGGACAGTGGGGCGATAAGGGCAAGATGAAAAACGGGCGTATCGCCGAGGAGGTCAAGACGCTGGTATCGCTTGAGCGTTATAAAAAGATCGTTGACGAGATAACGCCCTGCCATCCGGTTACGTATATTTGGGGAGGGGAGCCGTTTCTCTATCCCGATCTCATACCGCTTGCAAAATACATGGTGGATAAAGGACTCTATGTGAGCGTAAATACCAACGGTACATTCCTTGAAGAATATGCGGAACGGATAGTCCGCGACCGGTGGAGTACGATCTTCGTATCGCTTGACGCTTTTGAAGAGACAAATGACGCCATGAGAGGAAAAGGTTCTTATCAACGGGTGGTACGGGGTTTTGAGGCTATTAACCGCGAGAAAAAGAACCGGAATTCGCCGTACCCTATTATGAGTATCGTAACTACCGTTACAAACATGAACTACCTCGCCCTCGATCAGCTTGCCGAAGCGAGCCGTTCCTTTGGACTGGATATACATATTTTTAATCTCGGCACCTATACCAACGACAACATAGTCGCACGGCAGAAACAGTATATGCGGGAAAAACTCGATACGGATATTGACTGCCTTGCCGCGTATAATACCGGTTACAACCTCAACATTGACGGTGAAAAGCTGCACGCTGTTTTGGAAAAGCTCCACCGTTCCGATTACGGTCATCTCATTATCACCGTACCCACGCTGAATCCGGAAAAAACGCATACGTACTATGCGGATTTAGAAACGCCCGTCCGCAACCACTGCATAGTCCCATGGTGTCAGACGAATATCAACTACAACGGGGACGTTCATTTCTGCGCGGATTACCCGGACTACATCCTTGGCAATATAAAAACCCAATCCTTTACGGAGATATACAACGGCGAAAGGGCGAATCGTTTCAGAAAGGCGATTCACGAAAGCGAAGGCGGTATGTTTCCGGGCTGCCTCCGGTGTTATCAAAATATGCTGTTCGGCAGGAAAATCAAGGGGTATTGAGTGGCCGCGCCGCTTTTTTCACTGTGCGGTATTTCCCATGTTTTCCCCAATGGGAATAAGGCGCTTTCCAATATCACGCTTGATATTCAGGAAGGGGAATGTCTTTTTATTACGGGTTCCAACGGATCGGGTAAGACGCTGCTCATGCGCATAGCCTGCGGACTGTTTGAACCGTCAAGCGGAAACGTGTTTTTCCGGGGCGTACCGCTCGATAAGGCGCGTAATTTGCGTTCATCGGTCGGTATGGTCTTTCAGGATGCGGATAGCCAGATTGTCGGAGAAACGGTTGTGGAAGACATAGCCTTTGGTCCGAAAAACCTGCGTTTGCCGAAAGGCGAGGTTGAGGAGCGGGTGCGTTTCGCCGTATCCGCCATGGGGTTGACGGAGAAGCGGGATTACCCTCCGAGGCGGCTTTCCGGCGGGGAGAAACGGCGGCTTGCGGTCGCGGGCATTCTGGCAATGGGCTGTTCCGCCATTATCATGGACGAGCCGTTTGCGAATCTTGATTATCACGGCGTTGTACAGACGCTTGAAATTATCAAACGCATGAAAACCGAAGGAAAAACCCTTGTCATTTTGACGCATGAACTGGAAAAGGCACTTGCGTATGCGGACAAGGTTGTTATTCTTAACAAGGGTGAAATTCGGGATCAGGGCAATGCCGACGAAACGCTCGACCGGCTTATTCCGTCTTACGGCATCCGCGATCCCCGTAAGACCTATGCGCGCGCAGCGGATTGTACATGGCTGAACTGACGCCCTACGCTTATAAAGCGGGAAATTCCTTTCTCCACCGGCTGCCCGCCGGACTCAAGCTGTTGTGCTTACTCGTGATTTCCGGGGCGGCGTTCGTTTTCTTCCCATTCGGCCTTATATTCTCGTTCTTTTTCGTATGCGCGGCTTCTTTTTCCGCGAAAATTCCGGTTCGTTATCTGTATCGCGGGTCCGGTTTTATTTTATTGATGGCAATGACGATGATCGTCTTCCGCTCGATTTCATGGGAACCACTCGGCTTCTCATACACGGGTTTCCGTGAAGGGCTTGGATTCGCCTTGGGGCTTCTCGCCGCGTTTGCGGGATGCGCCTTGTTTTTTTCCGTTACCTCCATGCCGGAACTAAAGGAATCCCTCGACAGCCTCCGCCCTCCCATTCCGGCCCTTGCCCGCCTTATTTCCTATTTTACCCTTGGCATGACGCTGATGCTCGGTTTCATGCCCCGCTTTTTTGAGATATGGGCGGACGCTGAAACGGCTTATAAGGCGCGTGCGGGAAGAAACGGCGTGAATAAACTGATTTTCCTTATGGGCGTAACGCTTGAGCGCATGATACAGCTCGCGATTGAGACGGCCGCCGCGCTAGAAATGCGCGGCGCCGAGTAACAGGCACAGCCTGTTTCTAAACTTCGGTATTGGTATCGGGAACGGCATACGAAAATTATTTATTTTCATATTCAATAAAATGAATGAGTTCTTCATCAAGAGACTCTAAATCCAATAATACTTTTTTCCGTCTTGGGCTGCCGTCTGAATTACGAAAATCTTCTTGAAATGAACCGCATTTTATCAATGTTTTATCTGTTATTTCAATTATTGATATTTGCGAAAGAGAAAAGTTTTGTTTCCGCAATCTTGACCA
>JAITAN010000226.1 GCA_031284105.1 Treponema sp.
CAGCCTAATGGAATCGGCATCCTGCGCTTTGTTTATTTGAGCATTACGATTCGCGCCTTCAAGAAAAACGGGATTTACAGAACCAATTCTATCGATCATCATACAATAACCTCTCTGCTATTATTATCGGCATAAGCAATTTAAGTATTGAGCCTTTTTCAAAATGCAATCCTTCGGCGTGAGGTTAGCTTTGAAAAAGACTTCCGAAAAACCGGCTAAAAGCT
Organism: Treponema sp.; assembly: GCA_031284105.1. Taxonomy (GTDB): domain Bacteria; phylum Spirochaetota; class Spirochaetia; order Treponematales; family Breznakiellaceae; genus JAIRKH01. Next base: position 225 of record JAITAN010000226.1, read on the forward strand.
TGTTTCCCCCATTTGACATTTTGAAAACCCCTCTTTACAACTAGTTTATACGTTGACTACGTGTTACGTCCAGATACAAATACCGAAAATTCGCCATGCAGCTCTTTTCTTTCCAATAAAATAGATAAAATTTGCGCAGCGGAACCACGAAGGTACTCTTCATGTACCTTGGTCATTTCCCTTCCGACACAGGCGTACCTTTCATTCTCAAGATCGGCAAGATCCGCAAGAAGTTTACATATTCTGAAAGGAGATTCATATACAACAAAAGCAAAACCAGTCTCAAGAAGTTCTTTAAGCCGTGATTGTCTGCGTCCATTCTTGTGTGAAAGGAATCCCTCAAAGATAATGCTTTTATCCGTGCTTCCGGCAATGCTGACAAGGGAAGCAAACGCCGAAGCGCCCGGCAGGGGAATAACCGTATGCCCTGCCAATAGCGCATTCCTCACGAGTACTGCCCCCGGATCGCTTATTGCCGGCGTACCGGCATCGCTACAGTAGGCAACGGTTTTGCCTTCATCAAGCGCCGCTATCACCTTATGGGATGCGCTCGTCTCATTTCCAGACCGGCATGACAACAAACGTACACGTATCTCGAAGTGGGTAAGGAGTTTAAGGGTATGCCTTGTATCTTCACACGCGACAAGATCGACGGTTTTAAGCGTCTCCAAGGAACGGATCGTCATGTCTCCCAAGTTTCCGATAGGCGTTGCTACGATGTAAAGCATTGCCACCGGTTTACTCGGTTCCCATGTTTTGTACCGTGTAGTTTACCACTATCCATACATCTTCTTTCCGCTGAATCGTGTAGATGTATTGTTTCTTTTCAACGTAGTTTCCTATCTGGAACCATTCCATCACCGTAACCGTCCCTTCTTCTTCCCCATAATTCGTTCGTTTTATCTCAAAACGCATCGGAATCATCACTATGTCGGTATCAACGACGTTATTTTGAAGTTCCTCTCTGTAACGCGCCACCATTCTTTGACGCCCTTCCTCAGATTCCGCAAGCCATTGGCGTTTACGAGTTTCATCGCGACGTACCATGGCTTCTATATCCATATACAAAAAGAACTTCTCCCACTGGCTTTTCTGCCGTGCCGAGAGCATATAGCTGATCATGCTATCCGGTGAAAGCGCTTCCCTTACAAGAACCGCATTCGTTTCAACATCCATCGCAACAGGCAGACCATCCGAACCGATTATTGACGGCGGACGCATATTCAACGCTAACCGGTTTGAGACAAGCGGCGGTAGAATCGTAGAAACTGCCTGCTGTACCGTAGTCGTAAGCGATGGTTTGTATAAATCAGGGTAGAGCTTCGCCTGAACGACAAATATTCCCGGTTCGGAAAGATTCACGTAACTGCGGACATCTTCTATAAACGAAAACGCTTCTCCCGCCTCAATCAAAACAGAACGGAAAAAAACCTGCTGAACCGTAGAGCGCTTTCTTATGAGATAATCGGTTTGCTGAAGAGGCCGGTTCGTACCGGTTCTTACATCAAAATCAACGGAGAACATGCGGTCATCCGCGAGTTTGAAGTAAAATGGAGCCGGACTCTTGTTTGCAATCGTTATCTGGACATACACCGGATCGTTATTTGCACTTTGTACATAATAGATTTTTTTATCATAAAAACGTATACTAACATCAATCTGTGGATTCGTTTGTGCAGACGCCGTTATTGCCAACGCAAGGAGGATCGCCGTCAACGTGTATTTCTTTGTCATACTACATCCTTTACTGTGTGCGTATTTCAATGGACTTTTATAGTATAATATCGGCAGGTTTTTATGTCTATATTACATCTCCTAAATAAGATAAAAGAATCTAACGCAATTTCTTCTATATTACAGGCATACGGAAGCGCGCTCTTTCCGCTGGAAATAGAGAAGGCGGAAGGCTCTCTTCCGGCTATGCTGCTTGCCCTCTTCATGGAAAAAGATCCTTTGACTCGGACTTCTTTGGTTGTCGTTCCCACTGAATTTGACGCTGCGGATCTGGCGGCAAACCTTGATGCGCTAGGTATCAAGACGTCAATACTGCCATGGTGGGAATCCATTGCGTATAGACCGCTTGTTTCCTTTGCGCCCGTATTCGGAAACCGGACGAAGGTTCTATCCGAAATGGCGGAGAGAAAAGCGGGGTGTGTTATTGCGCCGGAACGGGCGTTTCTTACGCCGGTACCACCGCCTGAGTATATCAAAAGCCTATTGATGGCGATAAAGACCGGCGATAGGGTTGATACAGTGAAAACAGCCGGAAAACTGGTGGAATACGGCTATACACGGGTACCGAAGGTACAAGAGCACGGAGAATTTGTACTACGCGGAGAGGTTCTAGATGTGTTTATGCCCGGAGATGATGCGGCATACCGTGTGCTTTTCAATTTTGATACGGTTGAATCCATCAAAACATTCGATCCTGAAAATCAGAGCGGCGGAGCAAAGATTTCAACATTGATAGTGCGTCCATTCAAAGAACTCATCTGGACAGACGACCGTATCGACATATTGAGCGGCAACCTTGCGCGGTTTGAGGAATTTACCGATAACGGCGCACCTATTATAGAAGAGCTCATTACAAAACGGACAGCCCCCGGCGAAGAAATGCTTTTTCCCTTTGCTTTTGAGAAAACATGGACGCTTCTTGACTATGTAAAAGACGGTATCGTCTATTTCTTTGACAAAGAACGGCTTGTCAATGCGGAGGAAAGCCTTGAGCGGGAATACGAGAGTTTCTACCTCAAGGCGAAACGAGAACGAGCGGTTCCCAAACCGGAACGTGAGCTACTCAATTTTAGCGACTTAGCAAAACAGGCGAAGCGGAGCGTGTCGTTTATGGGATTGAAAGTTTTTGGCGAGCATAGTTCATCCCGCCTTTCAGCGGAAGCGGATCCGCCGCGGAGTTTTTTCGGTAATATCAATTATCTAAAAGAAGAATTCAGCAGCCTCATTAAAGATGGCTGGGAAATAACGATTGCCGCTGAAAGCGATGTGCAGGCGAACAGGATACGGAGTGTGGTAGAGACCGACCAGAATGTGGAAAATAAAACGGCGAAAGCCACGGCTCAAGCCGTTAGTCGGAAAACACCGGACAAAAATGCGGTCTGTGATCCGTTGTCCACTGCGCTTCACATCATCACCCTTCCCGTCTCATCCGGTTTTGCCTTGAGCGGCTGTAAATTCATGCTTGTTCAAGAAAATGAGATTTTCGGACGTACCAGACATTCGCGCGGGCGGTCTCCCCATTCGCTGAAAACAGCGAGGAGTATTGCCATCGATACTTTTGTTGATCTGGCGCCCGGAGACTGCGTGGTACACATCAACTACGGAATCGGGCTTTTCAAAGGCATCGATCGGATACGAGCGTTAGGACACGAACGGGACTATATCAAGATCGAATACGCGGACGAGGAAACGATCTTTGTGCCGATTGAACAGGTGAACCTCGTGCAGCGGTACATCGGGAATCAGGGTGAAGCGCCGAAGCTCGATAAAATCGGATCAAAGTCGTGGGAACATCGCAAAAGCTGTGTAAAAAAATCCGCCGAGGAACTGGCGCTACGGCTTATCGATTTGTACTCCAAACGTAAAGCATCGGTGGGTTTTGCGTTTCCACAGGATACCGAATGGCAGACCATGTTTGAAGCCGCGTTCCCATTTGACGAGACTGAAGATCAACTGCGGTGCATTGAGGAAATTAAAGCGGATATGGAAAGTCCGGTGCCGATGGACAGGCTTGTGTGTGGGGACGTTGGCTATGGCAAGACTGAAGTTGCGGTACGCGCCTGCTTTAAGGCGATCATGGCGGGAAAACAGGCCGCGTTTCTCGCGCCCACTACCATACTTGCCGAACAGCATTTTGAAAATTTTGAAGAGCGGTTCTCCCAGTTTCCGGTAAAAATCGCTATGCTTTCCCGTCTTGTAGATCGAAAAGAAACGTGCAGAATCCTTGAGCAGGTTGAGAATGGCGGGATCGATCTTTTGGTTGGTACGCACCGGATCATTCAGAAAGACATCCGCTTCAAAAACCTTGGGTTTATTGTAGTTGATGAGGAACAGCGGTTTGGCGTAAAGGACAAGGAGCGGCTCAAGGAACTCAAGACCAACGTTGACTGTCTTACCCTGTCGGCTACTCCCATTCCGCGCACCCTGCACATGAGCCTCCTCAAGATTCGGGACATGAGCCTACTCGCCACGCCGCCCCGTAACCGGCTGCCGATAGAGACCGTCATAGACGAATACGGTGAGGACGTCATAGCGGATGCAATCCGGCGTGAAGCAAGGCGCGGAGGACAGGTGTTTTTTCTTCATAATAGAATAGAAGATCTACACGAAGTGCGGATACGGCTAGAGCGACTTGTGCCGGAAATGTTGATCGACACAGCTCACGGGCAGATGGAACCGCATGAACTGGAAGACGTAATGCATCGGTTCATTCACGGGGGCTTTCACGTACTCGTATCAACCACCATCATTGAGAACGGCATCGACATTCCAAATGTGAACACCATCATCATCGACCGTGCCGATACATACGGCGTATCCCAGCTCTACCAGTTGCGCGGCAGAGTCGGACGTTCGGACCGTCTTGCGTATGCTTATCTTTTTTACCATAAAAATACCGTACTGAGCGAAACCGCAATGAAACGGCTGCAAGCTATCGCCGACTTTACAGAACTCGGCTCCGGTTTTAAGATTGCCATGAGGGACATGGAGATACGGGGCGCGGGCAACCTTTTAGGCAAAGAACAGAGCGGCGACATCTACTCGGTAGGGTTCGATATGTACATGCGGCTTCTCGATGAAGCGATACAAAAGCTTGAGAATGCGGATTACGAAAGCGAACATGAAACCTTGCTTGAGCTTGAGTATTCAGGGTTTATTCCTGATTCCTACATTGATTCTGCCCAAACCAAGATGGAATTCTACAAGAAGATCGCCGCAGTACGGGAAAAGTCTGACAAAGACCGTATCATTGACGAGTTATTCGACCGCTTTGGTCCCTTGCCCGATGAGGTTTTAAGCCTTTTCTCCCTTGCCGAAATACGTATCATCTGCCGGACGCTCGACATTTCTTCCCTGAGGGAAAAGGGTGGGTTTGCGCGGATCACATTCGATAAAGTGGCAAACGTGAGTGTAGAACGGCTTATTCGGCTGATGAAGGAATCCGGCGTGAAGCTCGATCCTAAACAGGCGAATGTGATAATACTCGCAACCGGCGGCATCGGACTCAAGGAAAAAAGCGAATTTATTAGAGAAAAGCTAGCCGCACTGTCGGGATAGTTGTAACTCTTTATTATTCTGTGCTATAATAGAACATATGCTGGATAAAGTGCTAACGCATATTCTGGGACTCTTGCAAGATGATCCTCCTCCTAAACTTGATAAGGACCTTGTCCTTATACCGAAATTATGTACAATTCATAATGAACTCTTATCCATACGGAAAATATTTTCCAGTATGAAGCATAATGAACGGGTGCTTCAGGAACGAGAAACGCATCTTCAGTACTTGGCGAATCACGATCCGCTCACCGGCGCTATAAACAGGCGGGCTTTCATGGAACGGGCATATATCGAGATAGAAAAGAATGTGCGGAATCACGTACCGTGCGGTGTTGTGATGATGGACATTGATTTTTTTAAGAAATTCAACGATACCCATGGACATATAGCAGGCGATAAAGCGTTGCGCCATCTGGTTCGAGTGATAAGCGCGTCCATGAGAAAGCATGATTTTCTTGGGCGTTACGGCGGCGAAGAGTTTATTTTCTTTTTTAGCAACGCCGACAAGAAAACAGGTATTGCTATTGCCGAACGGTTCAGAAAAGTCCTTGAAACTTCGCCGGTACGACTTGAAACGGGACCTGTTTCCATGACGGTGAGTTTCGGAGTTGCCTCGGTTGATGATGAGGATACCGGGAACGGCATCAATGAGAAGTTTATGGAAAAACTAATAAACCGCGCGGATCAGGCGCTTTATCAGGCGAAAAACTCAGGCAGAAATAAGGTTGTTTCTTTTGATGAGATTGAGAGCGCCGAGTCGTGCTCACGCAACGCAACGTGATAGTGTTGATACCGCTAATAGTCATAGAAAACACGCGTCCCCATAGCCCTAGCATAACTTAAAATTGCCCCCCAATTCCTTACTAAATTACGATCCCGCTCCTTACTACGCGAAGTAAAAAACTGCTGCGAAGCACCCGCCATGGACGGTGGACGGGCTATTACTTCAGTCATTAAAATTGAACCTCCCTCGATTGAAAAGACAGGAAGTTAAGCCTATGATCAAAGCAGAGGGTATCATGGGAGAAAGAAGCGTTTTTACTAAAGCGTTTAAGGAACGGGCCGTGGAACCCGCCCGGAACACAAGCCGGAAACGGCAGGAGATTGCCCAAGACCTTGGCATTAACCGGAATATGCCGGCGCGATGGAAGCGGGAGATGAAGCGGAGTGAAAGGGGAGCGATGAAAGCCTTCACCGGCGGAGGAAATGCGCGGGATGAAGAGACCGCTCGATTGTGGAAAGAAAATGCCGGCCTGCGGGATGCCAATGAAATCCTAAAAAAGCGATAGCCGCCTTCACGGCAGGGAATCCCCGGCGGCGTACCTGTTCATGCACCGGTAGCAAGGACGGTACCCCGTTAAAAAACGGCAGACACGAGCGGACGGACCCGGCGCTCGTGAGGCTCATCGGCCGGATACGTGAAGCGTACCGGAGGCGCTGCGGCGGTCCACGGGTATGGCGGACCCTTAGTTCAGGAGTTTTAAGTAAGGGTAAGCCGAAAGCGGGTGGAACGACCGATAAGGGAGCAGGGATTGAAGGCTCGAAGGAAGAAGAGTGAGGTGAACACGACGGACTCAAGGCATTCACCGCCCGCGGCGGAGAACCTGTTGAACCGGGAGTTTAGCGCAGGCGGCTCGGAGAGAGAAGCGGGCGCCCGGCATAGCGTATCCGAGGACGAGCGGCGGACGGTTGTATGCGGCGGTGATACCGGATGTATGGGATCGCAGCGTGATAGGATGGGCGTTTTCGGAGGACGGGGAAGCCGGTCATGTATGCGATGCGCTTATGACGGCCCGCACGAACCGCGGGCCGAAGAGCGGTCCGCTCTTTCATTTGGACCGGAGAGCACGGGACTGCGGTAAAGAATTTCGAGCAACGCTGCCGGCACGGCGTCCGCAGGCCGGACGGAGTATGAGCCGGAAGGGGAACCGTTGGGACAATGCCTGTGCGGAGAGTTTTTTTAAGACGTTAAAAGCGGAAGCGGATAAGGTAGAAGGGAGACACTCAAAAGAGGAGGTGAGGGTAGAAGTATTTGAGTATATTGAACTGTATTATAATAAGCGCCGTAGACATTCGGCGCTCGGCTATGC
>JAITAN010000250.1 GCA_031284105.1 Treponema sp.
GAGGTTGAAAAACTAATATAGAAACAAGCGGTACTTCACATAACAGGACTGTATATGTTTCGCCTTCCCCCATAGATAGATTATTCCCCTACGTTTCATCCCCACGCAAAACCTCCGCCACAGTTTTCCAACCCTAAAAATGTTGTGCATTTTTCTATCCGTGCGGTCAAAACGTCGTAAACAGCCGGAACGTTATACGACATAAAAACCAAAATTGTATACAAAAATAGACATCCATAATAAATCTATATAATTTTGTTTCTTGACTTTTGAAAATTTTATGTAAACTATAATTTAAGGAGTGTAAAATGCCTGTTTTATCATTATTTTATGGGCTTGTTGTCCGTATGTATAAAGAAATTTCTGGAAAACATCATAAACCACATATCCATGTTGAATATGCAGAAGATGAAGTTGTTGTTGCGTTGGATGGGGAAATCCTGGAAGGGCAGATCCCGAACGCGAAAATGAAATTGGTTGAGGCATGGATGGAAATCCATCATGAAGATTTAGAAGCAAATTGGAAATTGCTTTCCAAGGGTGAAGAATATTTTAAAATAGATCCATTAAAATAAAGCGAGGTAAAATATGATACCAAAAATAACAAATGTCGAAGTGGTTGAAAAATATAAAATAAGATTAAATTATGAAACTGGTGAAATAAAATTGTTTGATGTTTTACCTTATATTGCCGGTACATGGTATAAAGAATTATATGATGACAAGTATTTTAAAAAAGCCCATATAATTTCAAATGGAAAAGGGATTGAATGGGAACATGGACAGGATATTGCGCCCCATGAATTATATGATAGGAGTGTTTCAGTAAATGGAAATATATAAAACCAAATATAAAATGGTTTTTACTTCGCCTAACAGGGCTGTTTACGCTTCGTCGCAGTAGCGGCTCGGGCTACAGTTTTGCTAGGTCATTGCGCTACGCTCCATTCCCACGCAAAACCTCCGCCACATTTTGCCAGCCCTGGTCTTTGCTGCGCAAAGCCCTTATTCGGGCTGGCAAACCGTCATATACAGCCGGAACGTTAGGCGGCATTTTGGCTGAAATTTATTAGGGTATAGCCCTTTTGGTTTAATACCCCGCCGCCAGAGCGCCGGGGATTTTTTATTAAAATACGTTAAAAAATCAAATAGTATTGAAATCTTCATAGAAGTGTGTTATATTAAATATTCATGCGGCTCTCTCGTATGAGAGGGTTCTCAAAATTCTTAATAAGAGGAGTTTTTTATGAAAAAAAGCATTTATGTGCTTTTAACACTCGTTGTTGCACTTTCTCTCACCGTTGCAGGATGCGGTTCAGCACCGGCTCCGTCGGGGGCGGCGCAAGCCAAAAAGATGCTGCCCAGCTTTGTGCTCAATCCTCCCGCTGCGGAGGGTGTGGTTTACGGAGTCGGCGCTTCGACATCTCAGGATTCGGCGCTGGCTCTGAGGCAGGCGAAAGAGCGCGCCAAGGTTGATCTTGCGGCTAAATTAAGTTCCCAGGTAAAAGCCATGGTAACCGATTACACGCGGCAAGCGGGGACCGGTCAGGATGTAACTGATCTCAAATTCTATGAGAGCATCAGTCAGTCCTTAACACAGGCAAACTTGAGCGGGTTGCAGGACGGTAGTGTGGAATTTACCGATGACGGAACGCTCTGGACATTCGTAAGGATGAGCAAAGCCGATGCGGCTCAGGCTGCTGCGACAGCGTTTGAAAGCGAAGCCAGCCAGTATGCCGAATTCAAGGCTATGAACGCGCTTGATGCTATGAACGCCCAGTTGTCAAAGAACGATCCTTCGTTAGGCCCCACAGCCACCAACTGAAAGAGTCGTACTAGAGGAGTAAACGGCAATCCCTCCATAATGGGGGGATTGTTCTAAAAAAATGAACAAACGCCATATTAAAACCGTTTTTACAACTATACTGTCGTGTACGGTATTTTTTTCCTGTGCGGGTTCACCTTCCGTGCAACAGGCGGCAGGTCCGGCCGAGGTCATTGAGGCTGCGCCGAAAACGTACGTTAACGGGTCCGAAAGGGAGTTCTGGAACACCTCTACATCCGGGGGAGACCTGATCATTGTGGGCGTCGGGGGGATTTACCTGTACGAGCGCGAATCTATTCAGAAAGCCCTTGAAGATGCTGCCAAAAAGGTGTCTCTTTTCACCGGCATACGAGGCGCAACCGTTTATTATGAACATATCGGTACCTCATTCTGGGATTATGTTGTGGCGGACCGCACAAAAATTGAGTATAACGAAAACTATCACGGGTATATCGAGCAATTAGAATATGACCCCGATAGAGATATTATCATAAATGAAAGAGGCGCGTTTGTCCGCGTCAGGTATAAACATTCTGATCCGCTCCATGTCGTCTATCCTTCTTCCGGCAGCGAAACCGAGCGGCCTGAGTGGGTAACGAATCCTCCGGTAAGTATCGGCGGTTTTATTGCCGGAGTAGGGTACGGACGTCCGCAAATGTACTCTCATGGAGCCTACGCGGCATCTTATGAGACTGCCATTGCCAACCTTATCAGCAGAGGAGCGACCAGTATAGAGGGAAAAAATCTGCAGCAGCAAGGCGAGCGGTATAATTATGATGATGTTCGGGAAAACACCATAACCGCAAGCGCTCTAATAAGCGGTTTCTATGTCCTTCAAGTGTGGGTTGATCCTAAGGACGGAGGAGTGTATAGTTTAGTCATAGCGCAATCTGTAAAAGGACTATAATGATGAAGAATTGTATATTATGTATCGTACCGGTTTTCTTTTTCCTGTCTTGCGAAAGTGCTCCTAGCGTAAACAGGATTCCTTCCGACTCTCTCACCGATTTAAGCGGGTATTGGAATAATACCGATGTAAGGCTCGTATGTACCAGCCTGATTGATTCGTGTTTGAATTCTTCCCGTATTGCTCAATTTACTAAAGATAAAGAGCGGCTTCCTCGTATTAAGATAGGGATTTTTAAGAACAACACGGATGAGCATCTTGATGCGGCTATTATTCCCAATACGATGAAGGTGGTTATAACCAACAGCGGGAAGGCGGAGTTTGTCGCGGACAGCGCAACTCAGAATGAATTGCGCGCGGAGAAACAGGACCAGCTCGGCAATGCCAGCGATCAGAGCGCGGCAAGCATCGGTAATGAAACGGGCGCCGACTTTATGCTTACCGGTTCTGTGAAGACCATTGTTGACCGCGCCGGATCAACTTCGACAAGAACCTATATTGTGAATGCGGAACTGACTCACATAGAAACCGGTGTGATATATTGGACGGATGAAAACAGTGAGATTAAGAAGATTATTCAGCAGCCCAAAGTAAAATTCTAACAAAACGATGATACTATTTTCCAAAAAGTCGATGATAACTTTTCTCGTGATAATTTTATGCGTATCTTGCGCGTCGCGCCCGTATGTGCAGGTCGATAAGCCCGTAGAGGCAGGAAATTTTAGAGAAAGCCTCGCGGTTTTAGAAAAGAACAAATCCAGCCTGTATCAATCGCAAGACAAGGTGCTGTACTATTTGGATAAGGGGATGCTCTCCCACTACGCGGGGGAATATGACGACTCTATAACGCTACTACAGTCCGCCGAACAAAGTATTCAAGAGGCGTTTACCAAAAGCATTAGTATGGAGATAAGTACCTATATAGTCAATGATATGGTACAGGAATATGCGGGTGAAGATTACGAAGATATTTATATTAAGGCAATTAACGCCTTAAACTATTATCACAGAGGCGAGCTGGAAAGCGCATTGGTTGAAATCAGGGGCATGAGCCTAAAACTTGACGGGCTTGCCGCGAAATACGCGGGCTTAATTGCGAAAATGCAGGAAGAAGCAAGAAAAAACGGCGCGCCGGTTACCGATTCCAAAGCGGCGACCACATTCTCTAATTCCGCGCTCGGATGCTATTTGAGTATGCTTTTTTATCGCGGAACAGGCGATCCCAATGCGGAAGTTGACTGGAGAAATTTACAAAAGGCTTTTACGGAGGCTCCCGTGTTGTATGATTTTCCGGTTCCTTCCACCATTAAAAATGAGCTTGAAATACCAAAAGGTAAAGCTCGCATCAACATCGTAGGTTTTGCGGGGCTTTCACCGGTAAAAGAAGAAAATATAGTACGTATTCCGCTCCCTTCAGGATGGATTAAAATTTCAACTCCTGTCTTGGTTTCGCGTCCTTCGGTAATCGGCGGCATAGAGGTTGTTTTTGAGAATGGAGACCGGTACCCTCTTGAATTGCTGGAAAATATTGAAGCCATCGCCGCCGAGACGTTTAAGGCAAAGGAAGCCCTTATTTACACAAAAACGATAGTACGTTCAACCACTAAAGGCGTAGCCGCAAGCGCCCTGTCGGATGCGGCAAAAGAAACCGATGACGGCACCACAGCCCTTGTTTTTGGGTTATTCGGCTTGGGCGCTCAAGTTTTCGCCGAAGCAAGCGAACAGGCGGATTTACGGATTTCTCGCTATTTTCCCGCCAAGGCGTATGTAACCGGCATTACCCTTGATCCCGGAATATATTCTTTTTCAATAAATTATTATGATACGGGGGGCAGATTGATAGAATCTTTCCCATTTGAAAATATTAGCGTTAATGAAAATACGCTTAATCTACAGGAGGCAATATGCGTAAAGTAGCATTTCTTGTTCTGAAATTTGGTGTTATCATCCTTTTATCTATGTGTAGCAGCGCCCCAACAAGCAGGGAAACCGGTAACTCGGATGCGGACGCGGAGAATGCGGCGCAAGCCGCGGTGAGCGCCATGAACAACGGCGGGCAGACGGCGCGGCCGCCCTCCACACAATCCCAGCCACCGGCGGCGATAGCAAGCGGAGCGAAACCTCGCTGGGTTGATTCGGCAGATCCGGCGTATGCCGCGTATATCACAAGAGCCGGTTCGGGCGCGAATCAGGATCAAGCCGATCAAAAAGCGCTCTCCGACCTTGTCGCGTATTTCAGACAATCAATACAATCGGAAACAACACTGATAAGTTCCGCTTCGGAAACACGGGTGGGTAACTCGGTAAGGTCGGAAGAAAACCTCAGAATGGAAGAGGCTATACGTATCTCTTCACAGTTGGATGCCCTTGAGGGCGCGGTCATTGCCGCCCGCTGGTATGACGGTAGAACCTATTACTCGTTGGTAACCATGGACAAAGCGGAAACCGTTAGAATTTACACGGAGCTTATCAATGCAAATGTGAATACAATTAACACCCTGTTGAACATGACGAAATCGGTGAAAGAAAGTTTTGACGGGTATTTACGGTACCAGCAAGCCGCGGTGCTGGCGGATAAAAATCAGGCGTATGCAAGCGTGTTGAGTGTCGCGGGAGATACGAGCAATCTTCGCGGCGGTTTGAAGACGGGTTTTGAGTACCGGAATGAAACAAGAACGGATATCATTCCCAAAATCCCGATAAGCGTGAGCGTTACGCCCGCAACTCCAAATGTAAACAGTATTAAAGCGGGAGATATTGAGGCGGCTTTTTCAAATGCAATAACAAAGATCGGTTTCCAAGGCGGTACGGCCCAGTCGCGATACATACTCACCATTGATGTTGCGCTTGAGGAAACTTCCTATCCGAATAATGCCAACAAATGGTCGCGCCTCTCTCTGAACGCCGCTTTGAAGGATACTCTGACCGGAAACAGATTGATCACGTATGGGTTTAATCCGCCTCTTCGTGAAGGGCATTTGACGCTTAACGAGGCTGAAAACCGGTGCGTCAGAAGCGCGGTGGCAAAAATCGGCGATGCACAGGATGGGTTCGGCAAAAAATTATCGGATTACCTTGCTTCATTATCGGAGTAGCGGAGCGACGCAAAGTCCATGTCTTTAGACGGGGGATACGCGGTGAAAAATTGCGGAGCAGTTGGAGATATGACCGGCGGCATAGGGTTATAACCACCGCAAAACCCCTTTTATAGACGGAGCTTTTACGATAACTAATCTGGAGAACATCGTTGAAGCAAGAATAGCCGGTGTATCAGGCGGAGGGATGGTTATTCCACTCGTCGCGCTTCGCCTCTCGCCGGTCGAATAACCATTCGCTTTATCCACACCTTCCCCTAACCTTCCCCTATTTCTTTTGTTCATCTTTCCCGTATTTCCACCAACACGTCCAGCCATTCTCATCCCGCTACATACGCCCGTTCCATCCGCCGCCGGTCGTTTAATACCCGTGCAAAAACGCGGTTAGCGCTATTGAAAGAGCGATTTTACCTATTTTTTACATACATATCAAATACACTACACAATACGCCGTTATTATCAAAGCCAATTCCAAAAACGAACCGTCCGTTGGGCGCGTTTTGGAAGGATTCCAACAGAATGAGGAGTTTTATATGAAAAGGGTAACAAGAATGAGGGGAGTACTCGCAGTCATTCTTTCGCTGTCGGCAGCCGGAGCGGTCTTTGCTAACGGTAAAGGAGAAGCCGCCGGCTTTGATCCGCAAAAGAATATTGGGGTGGTGTCCCGTGAAGACGGATCCGGAACGCGTGGAGCGTTTATCGAATTGTTCGGCATTGAGGCTAGAGGCGCGGACGGCAGCCGCAAAGATATGACGACAAAAGAAGCCGTTATCGCCAAACAAACCGATGTGATGATGATGAACATTGCCGGAGATACGTACGCCATCGGGTACATTTCACTCGGCTCGCTTAATGGTACGGTCAAGGCCGTCTCCATAAACGGAGCGGCCGCAAGTACCGCGAATGTGAAAAACGGTACGTATGCGATTTCAAGACCGTTTTATATCGCTACCAAAGGAGCCGTTACCGCGACGGCAAAGGATTTCATCGACTTTATCCTCGCAGCGGAAGGGCAGGCGGTTATCGCAAAAAGCTATATTCCGGTGAACGAGGCCGCGCCGGCCTATGCGGGGAGCAAGCCTTCGGGCAAAATTGTTGTCGCAGGCTCATCTTCGGTAACGCCGGTTATGGAGAAACTTAAAGAAGCCTATCTTGCGCTGAACCCTTCCGCGGTCGTTGAAATACAGCAGAGCGACTCTTCCGCAGGCATGACGGCCGCTATGAACGGTACCTGCGACATCGGTATGTCAAGCCGCGACTTAAAGGAAAGCGAATTGGCGCAGCTTACACCGGTAAAGATAGCCATTGACGGTATCGCGGTTATTGTGAATAAAGAAAACCCCCTAGCGAATGTAACGCAAGATGTGGTAAAAGCCATTTTCACCGGTGAAGCCACGCGATGGAATCAGGTGATCAAATGAAATATCCGCGGGAGAAACAGCGGAGCGGCGCAGCGCCCGCGGCGTCCGGCGGTCGTCAAATGAAAAAACTGGTGCAAGAGAAACTCATGCGCGCGGTATTTTTCTTATCGGCCGCGGCGTCCATACTTGCGCTTGCGCTGATCTGTTTCTTTCTGCTGGTGAACGGTCTTCCCGCAATCGGGAAGATCGGTCCCGCGGCATTTCTGCTTGGTACGGAGTGGCAGCCCTCCGACATACCGCCGGCTTTCGGCATACTGCCGATGATTGCCGGCAGTCTCTATGTAACCGCGGGCGCCATTATCATCGGCGTTCCCATAGGTATTTTGACCGCGGTATTTCTTGCGCGGGTCTGTCCTAAAGCGCTCTATCACGCGCTAAAACCCGCGGCGGACTTGCTGGCGGGCGTTCCTTCGGTGATCTACGGGTTTTTCGGCATGGCGGCGATTGTTCCGATTACGGGAAACAGCATAGTATCGGCATGTATACTGCTCGGCATCATGATTTTACCCACGGTTATCGTTATTTCCGAAAGCGCCATACGCGCGGTACCGCCGCAGTATTACGAAGGCGCGCTGGCGCTGGGCGCGGGACATTACCGTTCCGTTTTTGCGGTTGAACTGACCGCTGCGAAATCCGGCATACTGGCGTCCGTCGTGTTAAGCGTTGGGCGCGCGGTGGGTGAAACTATGGCCGTCATCATGGTGGCGGGTAATCAAGCGCGTATGCCCGCGTCTTTACTGAAAGGAGCGCGAACTTTAACCGCGAACATCGTTATTGAGATGGGCTATGCAGCGGAACTGCACCGTGAGGCGCTCATCGCAACCGGCGTCGTACTGTTCGTATTCATCCTCATAATAAATCTGAGCTTCTCCGCGCTGATAAGAAGGAAGCCTGACGGGTGATGGTTACGGACAAGGGCATAGCCCTTTTGTAATACCCCGCAGCTTAAAACCGGGGGTGTGGGGGATTATTCCCCCACATAATTCATAACACTGTTCGGCAATCCGCCTATTTGGTGTGAGGCAGACACACGCCTTAGTGTGAGGCAGACACGCGCCTTAGTGTGAGGTAGACACACGCCTTAGTGTGCGGTGAACACAAACGCGCGTTGTCCATGGGCGGATTGCCGTATAGTACGAATATTCGTGAAAAAGCGTGAAAAAGGAAGAAAAATGCGGAGAATAACCCCCATTATTAGCGCGGCCGCCGGATCGACCCGGGGCGGGGTAACGGACGCGCATCGAATGAAACGTTCTGAAATGCTGCTGCGTACCGCGACATGGGCCGCGGCGGGCGTAACCGGCGGCGTACTCCTGTACCTCATCGGTTTTATACTGGTTAAAGGCGTTCCTTACATTAAACCGTCGCTGTTTATGCTGAAGTATACGAGCGACAATGTTTCCCTGACGCCTGCCCTTGTTTCTACTATTATTATAACCGCGCTGTCGCTGGCAATCGCGGTACCCGTCGGCGTTTTCGCGGCGATTTGGCTTACGGAATACGCGCCGCGGGGGAGCCGGATCGTCTCCGTCATCCGCGTAACCGCGGAAACATTAGCCGGTATCCCGTCCATCGTATACGGACTTTTCGGGTTGTTGTTTTTCGTTACCTTTCTCGGCTGGGGATTTTCGATCCTCGCGGGCGTGTGTACCCTATCGGTGATGATACTGCCGCTTCTGTTGCGGTCCACCGAGGAAGCGCTGCAAGCCGTACCGGACGCATGGCGTGAAGGCGCATTCGGACTCGGCGCGGGGCGGCTTCGGACCGTTTTTCGGGTCGTGCTGCCCGCAGCGGCACCGGGTATATCCGCGGGCGTCATCCTCGCAATCGGGCGTATTGTGGGGGAAACGGCCGCGTTGATCTATACGGCAGGAACCGTGGCGCAGATCCCTGAAAATCCCATGCGGTCCGCGCGCACCTTATCCGTTCACCTGTACGCCCTGTCAAGCGAAGGACTCCATACGGGCGAAGGATACGCGACCGCCGTAGTGGTACTGCTCATCGTCATACTAATAAACGCAGCGTCAGCGTCCATATCGAAGCGTCTCGGCGTAACCGTCAATGAAGAGACGGATGTAAACAATGGGGTGAACAAGTGAATTGTTTTGAAATTAACGGTCTGCATGTACACTACGGCGCTTTTCATGCGCTCAAAGCGATCAATATGGAGATAGAAGCCAATAAGATAACGGCGTTTATCGGTCCTTCGGGGTGCGGAAAAAGTACGCTTATCAAAACGCTCAACCGTATGAACGATCTTATAGAGGGCTGTACGGTTTCAGGCGGCGTGCGGTTTTTCGGTAATGATATTTACGCATATCCTGACGTCAGCCTGCTGCGTAAACGGATCGGCATGGTGTTTCAAAAACCGAATCCTTTTCCCATGAGCGTGTATGACAACATAGCCTTTGGTCCGCGGACGCACGGCGTGAAATCACGGTACGAACTGGACGGCATCGTTGAACGCGCGCTTCAGGACGCGGCCATCTGGGACGAGGTGAAGGATAGGCTGAAGAAATCGGCGCTGGGGTTGTCCGGCGGCCAGCAGCAGCGTCTTTGCATAGCGCGCGCCTTGGCGGTTTCTCCAGATGCATTGTTATTAGATGAGCCGACAAGCGCGCTTGACCCGATTTCCACCGGAAAAATTGAGGATCTGCTGTTGACATTGCGGGAAAAGTACAGCATCGTTATTGTAACGCACAATATGCAGCAGGCCGCGCGGATCAGCGGCAGTACGGCGTTTTTTTTACTGGGCGAGGTCATCGAACAAGGCGAGACCGAGCGGCTATTTGCGATGCCTTCGGATAAGCGCACCGAGGACTATATTACAGGGAGGTTTGGATAATGCGGGGACGTTTTGAAGAGCAGCTTTTGGATCTGCACAACAATATGATTGAAATGGGGGCGCTGATTGAGCGGGCTATTTTCAAGGCTACGAAAGCCCTGATGCGGCAAGACCCGGAGGAGGCGCGGGCGGTTATTGAAAACGACGACGCCATCAATGAGATGGAACGCGAAATTGAATCTAAATGTCTGAAATTGATTCTCATGCAGCAGCCCGTAGCGCGGGACTTGGGGCAAGTTTCTGCGGCGCTGAAAATGATCACCGACATGGAGCGCATCGGCGACCATGCCGCGGATATTTCGGATCTGTGCGTGTATCTTGCCAATCAGGAGTATAGTACCCGACTGGAACATATCCCGCAGATGGCGGAAGCCGCAGGTAAAATGGTTACGGAAAGCATAGACGCGTTTGTAAAAAAGGATTTGGAACTGGCGCAATCGGTCATTGTCCGAGATGATACGGTAGACGCTCTGTTTGCAACCGTGAAAAAAGATTTAATCGCATTAGTACACGAGGATACGCAATACGGCGAACAAGCCTTTGATCTGCTGCAAATAGCGAAATACTACGAGCGTATCGGCGATCATGCGGTCAATATCGCCGAATGGGTGATTTTTTCCATAACGGGCATACACAAGGATAAACGGGTGTTGTAGGTTTTTGAAAAAAGAGCAATCGGACCCATAGGACGCAGCGGAGTTTAGGGTTTATACAAAAAGACGCTTCCAATCCATACGAGAAACGGGAGAGGGGCTTTTGCGGACGAAGGCTCTATAATAAGAGCCGGCGCGATACCGGAGACTTTTGTATGGTTTATGAAAAACAAGATGCTGGGGATGAGGGACAAGGCGTTCTTACGGAAGCGGGGTACCGGAGAGGGTGAAGGATTATCTGAAGAACATCTGTCGGATGGAGGATAGCCGGCATTGCAGTATGGAATACGCCCAAGTTTGCATATCCGCTTGCGGGTCTGACGCGGCTAAAGCGCATCGGGCTACGAAAACCGTAGTCCGGCCGCGGCCTTTGCGCGGTTTTCTCCGCCGTATTTCGGCAGGCATGATAGATGCGGCGTGGCAATAATCCTATGCCGCGGCGGCCCGGCGGCAGCGGTTATGCCGCCTCCCTTGGGCCGTGCGTTTCAAGGAATTGCGGCGGCCGCGGGAATGGCGGCGCAGGGGCTGCCGGGACCGGGGAGCGGCGCGCTTAAGGCCGCCGCACAACGGGCAGGCGTTCCCGTCCGCGCTCCTTTATGGAGGGCGGCTAGGTTTGGGACCGGTTCGTTATTCTTTCTTTTGTTTGACGTTCCCGTTCCCTAACGCCCGAATGCCTTATCCGCCTGTTTGGTAAACCAGCCTAAAACGGCTTCCGCTCTGTTGGTGAAGGACCGCCCGATACGGTTCTTCATACCCGGTATGGCGATGGCTTTTGCAAAAGACGCCGCGTAGATGAGCAGATATTCTTCTGCGTCAATCACGGCAACCGCCGAACGTAACTTGTTCTTGCCTATGGCGGGCACAATACCGGCGGACATGACGGTGAGGTTCCGCTGAATAAGCGTCAGCGAGGTTTCGGATACGAAATAATCGTATTGATAGACGTTATCTCCGAAGGTTAAATCTTTCTGTCGCGCATACACGGTCAGCGGCGCGGGCGGATCCGAACAGATCGGATCTTTTACCGGCGTTCTGTTTGCAGGATCGTCTATCACCTGCGAGAGTTCGTAAAATGTACGCATACTTTTTCGGCTTGCCGAATAGTACTGTAGCCCTTTAAGCGTGCTGAGGGCAAGTATATTATTGTAAAGCGCTATCTTTTCCGCGTGCGTCCACGAAGCGCGGCCTGCCGGTTTTTTATACAAGTGGAGGCTTTCGGTAAGAATCGTGGGCTCGAGTTCTTTGATAATACCGGCGGTTAGCTGTTGCACCTGCGCGTTACGGGGCAACAATTCCGGCGCGTCCGCGTCTTCGGCAAGCTGCGTAATGGACTTGCCCGTGAGTAATACCGTTTTCTGCTCCGGGGTGATGAGGGCGTCCAATGCGTCTGAAAAAACACGCTGAACAAAAGATACGCCTAACAACGCGATATATGTATACAAAAACACGTGTTTCATATCATTAGAGACAATGGAAAGGGGAAATAGTTACAAGATGGGGCGGAAAATCAATGCCGCGAAGCATGTGGTTGTTCCTATTGGGGATAGAAACGGGGGTTATCCGAAGGGATCATAACACATCCCTCTTGACATTAGTTCTCCATTTTTATAAAATACAAACAATCTGAGAGATTAGCTCATGTGGATAGAGCGTCAGCCTCCGGAGCTGAAGGCGGCAGGTTCGAGTCCTGTATCTCTCAAAATCCGAATACCGTAACAGATGATTAACTTTTCAAGTTTGTGCTTTTGGAAAAGAGCGGTGTTACCGGAGAAAAGAGAAAAAGCCGGCTAATCGCTTGTTCGGCGGCCGGCTTTTTTTACAAGAGATACATTTTCTTCAAATTTTCCAAATTTTCTAAAACGGCTTGCAGAAATCTTTCGTAACGGCACCGGTAGCTTGCAATTTGATTGCATAAAAAATGGTTTAATCCCCCGCATACGCAACGCTTCAAGGTGAAACCTTCAATAGTCCGTCGCTCTGTTCCGGGGGATTTTTTGTCCCCTTTACGCATCGCCCTTTTTAACAGGTACAGTCCGCTAGAGCGCGTTCACACAACGGAAGGAGAGGCGCATACGGGACAGATGGATAGAAGCGGTAAAGATGCGGTCGAGCTTGTCATAGCGGCTGCGCATTGCTCGAAACGCCTTGAGCGGCCGGAAAAAGCGTTCCCTGTCATACTCCTTCGGCGGTACGACCGGATTAACCCCCAACGCTCCGATAAGTTCCATACTTATGGTACCCGCAT
The DNA here is from genome assembly GCA_031284105.1 of Treponema sp. Taxonomy (GTDB): domain Bacteria; phylum Spirochaetota; class Spirochaetia; order Treponematales; family Breznakiellaceae; genus JAIRKH01. The sequence goes on from JAITAN010000250.1 coordinate 12,992, forward strand.
TTTCCTCTTTTACTTTTAGTGCGAACACGCCCTAGCACTTATTATATCTTTGTAGTATAATAACAAATTCGTTTAGGAGGACCTTGATGTTACGGCAAATAACTATTGGTATGAGGATCATTGTAATTATCGCTGTTACGTCCTTAGCTATAATCGGGCTTACCCTTATCCTTTTCTTTACAACCCAAAATGTAAAACAAATAGGGCTAGACAATGCTGAAGACGCCATGATGAACGGCCAACGGGAAAAGATCAAGCTTGGGACCCAGACTATAGCGTTTATCCTTAGCAGGGCTCTGGCGGGGGTAACCGACCCTCAGGAACAGCATGATATAATAAGCAGGTATATCAAAGAGTTCCGGTTTGAAGAGGATCAGTCCGGTTACTACTATACCTACAAAGGCACCGTTATCTTTATGCACCCAACCTTGCCCCAGAGAGAAGGCGAGGACCTGGGGCAGACCGCCGATGCTGAGGGCGTATACTATGTGCGGCAGCTCTATGAAAATGCCCGGAACGGCGGCGGCTTCGTTTCGTTTATTTTCCCCAAGCCCGGTCCGAACGGCAATATGGAGAACGCCCCGAAGATCGCGTATGTAGAGTACATCCCCGGTACGGACATATGGATATCTACGGGAATCTATGTGGACAATATTGACGCGGCCACAATCGAAATGGAAAAGCAAATAAATGGAAAATACATGCATGTACTGTTTATTATTATCGGAGGCGTCCTGGTGTTTGTTGTTATGGTTATAACGCCCTTCAGCATATTTATTCTCCGCTCCATAACCAAACCGCTCAATGAAACGGTTAAGGCCGCCATGCAGCTTGCCGCGGGTACGATGGAGATGGATATCGCTGTTTCCGGCAATGATGAGATAACGGTTTTGGAACGATCCTTTGTTACTATGACGCAGAATTTAAAGAGCAATTTTGCCAAGATACAGATGCAGGAAAGGGAGTCCGCGATCCAAGCGGAACAGGCGCACAAGGCAAACGAAAAGATCATGGACATTGCCATCCACGTTGAACAGGCCGCGCACGATGTAGAAAACGTTATCAATAGCATTTCAGACAGTACCGGCGCGGTAAAAACCGGCGGCGACAATCAGACCAATATGATAGAGGAGATCCTTTCTTCAATGGAACAACTCAGTTCCGGCGTGCTGCGTATTACGGAAAGCGCGGAGACCGCCGCAGATAAATCGGAAGAATCGAACGTCTGTGTGCAGAACGGCGCGGCCATGGCTCATGAATCCGGTAATGCCATGGAAGAACTGCGCGCGGTTGCCGGCGGCCTTACCGATAACGTCAACAAACTGGGGGAACAGTCGCATAATATCGGCGCGGTCATGAAGGTCATTACCGATATTGCCAGTCAAATCAATCTGCTTGCCATGAACGCTTCCATCGAAGCGGCACATGCGGGAGAGGCGGGCAAGGGGTTTGCGGTGGTTGCCGGGGAAGTGCGCAACCTTGCGGAAAAGACCCGATCCACGGCCGGTGAAGTTGACGCTTCAATACGGAATATGCAGAATCTGGCGCAGATCAATATAGCGGGCATGAACAATGCGGCAACGTCAATATCCAAGGTCATGGCATTGTCCGGGAAAACCGTCGCGTCCTTTTCAGATGCCTCTGCTATCGCTAATGACGTTATGCTTCAGGTTCAATCGATTGCGTCGGCGGTGGAACAACAATCCGCGTCCAGCAAGGCTATAACATGCTTGATGAATGATGTAAGCGGCATCGCGCTGAACAACAACAAGGCGATCTCCATGGTTGATGAGGAGTTGCATACCCTCAAGAAAAAATCCGCCGAATTGCTGGATCTGGTTTCCGAATTGCGCCGGTAATAAGGGCGGGGCGGATTATTGTCTACATATGAATATGAGAAGCCGTTTCATAGCGCGCCCTATGGCCGCCGTAAGGATTATTATACTATGTTCCTGTTTCCAGTAGCTTGCAATGCCGCTCCGGTAGCTAGAAATACGGTGCCGGTAGCTTGCAAAACGGCATCGGTAGCTAGAAGTGCAGCGCCGGTAGCTAGTTCGTGTTCACACAACGCAAAGCAATACAAATACAAGCGAGATAGATACAAGCGGAAAAGATACGGGCAAGTTTGTCATAGCGGGTGCACATCCCTCGAAATCCCTTCAGCCGCCGGAAAAACCGCTCCGCCTCATTCCTCCT
>JAITAN010000064.1 GCA_031284105.1 Treponema sp.
GTGCGAGGTGGTGCGGCGAGGAGGTCTGACCTGCTTGGAGGTCTGAAGAGGAGGTGAGAGTAGAGGTAGAAGTCCGCTTGTTTTTGCTATAGGGGTATGCTACACTACGCCTATGTTACACTTTGGTCTCCGCGCGCATGATTACGGCAGGCTGGCTCCGGAAGCGCTGGCGGAAAGCCTCGCGCCGTATAAACCTGCGTCAATTCAGCTTGCCCTGTCAAAGGCACTGCGCGACTCCCCGAAAGACGGATGCATCAGCTCCGGTTACGCTCGTTCTGTTAGGCGTATCTTTGAGAAACAAGATATTCCCATCGCCGTGCTCGGCTGTTATATCAATCCGGTGCACCCTGATGCGGATATGCGGGAAAAGATGCTTCGCCGTTTTGAGGAACATCTCTGCTTTGCGCCGGATTTCGGCTGTTCCATAGTCGGCACCGAGACCGGCTCCTGCAATCCTGACTGCTCATGGCATCCCGATACCCAAAAGCGTGAAACGTTTGACCTGCTTTGTTCCTCCATTGAACGCCTCCTCAACGCCGCGGAAAAACGCGGCGCCATAATCGGCGTTGAAGCGGTGGCGGATCAGCATACCGTTTCTTCCATAGCGCTGATGGAACAACTCCTCGTCCGGTTTCCTTCCCCCTGTCTCAAGGTCATTTACGATCCGGTAAACCTTGTTCCCCTTGCGGGATTAACCGAACCGCAGGAAGCCTTCTTTACCCGCGCGTTTGACGCCTTTCACGGACGCATCGCTGCGATTCACGCCAAAGACTTTCGCATGGAAAACGGCGAAAAGATCAACGGTCTGAGCGCCGGTACCGGCGAAATGGACTACAAGACCTTTTTTCGCCTGCTTGAGCAAAGAACGCCCGGCATTGACATTCTTCTGGAGAACAGCGTACATCAGACCATCGCGCTCATGCGGAGCATGAGCGTTTAGAAACGCGTGCAATCTTTTCCGGCTTCAGCGAGAGAGAAAACCGCGGCTCATGTTCAGCGGGACAAATAAAAGCCGCCCCGTAGTGAAAAATGAAGCGGTTCGCGGAAGAACGAGTACGCCGCTACTACCGGCCGATGCCCAAGGGTTCATTCGCCGCCTACCGTCCGCCGCATTGAAAAGGTCCCTCCGCATTGACTTTGAAATTCAGAGCAATGTCAGAAGAATACAACAATCAAACTGAATATTTTCAGAAATGCGTTTTATTGTTCATTGCCATAGGAGCATTTCATAGTAAGGGGTACCTAAGTGATTGAACGGAGCATTACTTCATTCGGGGCAAATGGAGACGGACAATACGATAATTCGGAAGCTTTTTCCGCGGCGTTTAATGCCATAAAAGAAGCCGGAGGCGGAATTCTCCATATCGGCAAGGGGATATGGAAAACAGGACCCATTGAGGTTTTTTCCAATACGACGCTTTACCTTGAAGAAGGCGGCCTGATTAGTTTTATTCCTGAACCTGATTATTACAAACCTGTTTGGACGCGGTGGGAAGGAGTCGAATGTTACGGGATGCATCCCCTTGTTTTTGCTAATAATCAGGAGCATATCCGTATTATAGGTAAAGGCGCGTTTGACGGGTCAGGTGCGGTATGGTGGGCAATGTTACGGGAAAAACATAAGAGCGGACAGAAATTACCGGTAACAGTGATTGAACGAGACTTGGCCCGCCTTAATCCGGGGTATGAACGACAGCCGTCAGGAGGCGGCAGCCGGGAAATGCAGTTTCTGCGCCCGCCCCTTGTGCAATTTAGGAATTGTACCGGTATTTACCTTGAAGGGTTTTCATTGCAAAATTCGCCATTTTGGACATTGCATCCGGTATTCTGCAATGATATTACAATACGAGATATAAAAATAACCAACCCTGCCGATGCGCCTAACACCGACGGTATGGATATAGATTCTTGTGAAAACGTACTGATTGAACGCTGCGAGGTTGCCGTAGGAGATGACGGCATTGCAATCAAATCCGGTTCCGGTGAAGACGGCATAAAAGTACATAAACCTTCGCAAAATATTACGGTCAGGCATTGTACCGTGAAAGATGGGCATGGCGGTATTGTCATCGGCAGCGAAACCGCAGCCGGTATTTTCAATGTTACGGCCGAACACTGTCTTTTTCAAGGAACCGATAGGGGCATCCGCATAAAAACACGGCGGGGGCGAGGCGGTCAAATCGGTAATTTGCATTTCAAGCATTTAACTATGGAAAACAACCTCTGTCCCGTGGTCATCAATATGTTCTACCGGTGCGGCGCCGCATTATCTGACGGGTGGTTTACGCTCGATCCTATGCCGGTAGTCTATACAACGCCGTCAATAAAAAACATTATCATTGAAGATATAAAGGCAACCGGATGCAGGGCTTCGGCAGGGTTCATAGCCGGACTTCCCGAATCGCCGGTTAGAAATCTGTCCATTGCCGACAGTGAATTTTATACAAGCGAAAACGATCCGGCGCATCCTGATGAATCGGATATGTTTCTCGGTTTGCCTCCGGCGGAGACCAAATCGTTCAGAATACTCAATGCGTATGAGCCGGTATTTTCCAATGTCAATATAGTAAGTAATTAAGCGTATCGCCGCCGGTTCCGGCGCATTCAAACGGGTATGGATAATCACAATTTTCTTCTTGCCGTTATACAACTTTTTTAGTATTTTATATTCAAACCTCATAGAAACCGTTTACAACGAGGTTTCATACAAGTTACTGTGAGTAACCGAGGTATTATTTCATTCAAACCGGTAATCCGGTGGTAAAACGGACTTTTATGTATGGGATATAAAAATAAAAAGTCCGTTAATTAAGAAGGAGAAAGACATGGCAAAACAGTTGATGTTCAACGAAGAAGCGCGGCGCAAACTGCTTGACGGCGTTGAGCAGATTTCAAAGTCGGTTAAGGTTACCCTTGGTCCCAAAGGACGGACGGTTCTTTTGGACAAGAAATTCGGCGCCCCGACCATCACCAAAGACGGCGTCTCCGTTGCAAAGGAAATCGAACTCGCGGACCCGTATGAAAACATGGGCGCGCAGCTCCTCAAAGAAGTGGCGACCAAGACCAATGACCTTGCTGGAGACGGTACTACCACCGCTACAGTCCTAGCCTATTCCTTGGTAAAAGAAGGCCTTAAAGCTGTGGCTGCGGGCATGACTCCTATCGAGCTGAAACGCGGTATTGACAAGGCTGTCGAAATTGCGGTTGAAGAGATCAGGAAGAACTCCAAAGAAATCAAAGACAAAGAAGAGATTTCCCATGTTGCATCCGTTTCCGCGAATAACGATATGGAAATCGGCAACACCATTGCGGATGCTATGGCGAAAGTGGGGAAAGACGGCGTTATCACGGTCGAAGAATCCAAGACCATGAATACTTCCATCGACTTTGTCGAAGGTATGCAATTCGACCGCGGGTATATTTCGGCGTACTTTGTTACGGATCGGGACACCATGACCAGTGTTTACGAAGATGCTTACATCCTTATCCACGACAAGAAAATCTCCACGATGAAGGATATTCTTCCCTTGCTTGAAAAAATCGCGCAGAGCAACAAACCGCTCCTCATCATCGCGGAAGATGTTGACGGCGAGGCCCTCTCCACGCTGGTTCTGAACAGTCTGCGTGGAACGCTCCGAACCTGCGCGGTTAAAGCGCCCGGTTTCGGCGACCGCCGCAAGGCAATGCTTGAAGATATTGCCATCCTCACCGGCGGACAGGTTATCACCGAAGAACTCGGTCTTAAACTGGAAAATACCGGCATCGATCAGCTCGGTAAGGCGAAGACCATCAAGATCGACAAAGACAACACCACCATCATCAACGGCAACGGCAAGGCGAAAGAGATTACCGACCGCATCGCCCAAATCAAGGCGCAGATCGAAGACACCACCAGCGACTATGACCGTGAGAAATTGCAGGAGCGGCTTGCCAAACTGGCGGGCGGCGTTGCGGTTATCAGCGTCGGCGCGGCGACCGAAGTGGAGCTCAAAGAGAAGAAACACCGGGTGGAAGACGCGCTCTCCGCGACTCGCGCCGGCGTTGAGGAAGGTATCGTACCGGGCGGCGGACTTGCATTGATTCAGGCTGTTCGCGCGCTTGAAAAAGCTGCGGTCAAGGATCTGAGCGATGACGAAAAGGTAGGCTTTAAGATCGTAAAACGCGCGCTTGAGGAACCGATCCGCCAGATAGCGGAAAACGCGGGGCTTGACGGCGCGGTCATTGCCGATAAGGCGAAAGTCTCCAAACCGGGCGTTGGTTTTGATGCGGCAAACATGAAGTGGGTTGATATGGTTGAGGCAGGCATTATCGATCCGGCAAAGGTTACCCGCTCCGCACTCCAGAACGCGGCGTCCATTGCGGGACTCCTCCTCACCACCGAGTGCGCCATCACCGACATCCCCGAAAAGAAGGAACCCGCTCCGGCCGGCGGCGGCATGGGCGGTATGGGCGGCATGGATTACTAATCCGCGTCCGGCGCGGCTTCGCCCGCGCGGTAGAAAAACGGTTATTGTAAGAATATCAGTCCTTCGGGCTTTCCCATTGGGAAAGCCCTTTTTTATTTCAACCCTATTTTTGAAGCGCGGCTTCAAGCGCGCCGCTTGACAATCGGTGGAGATAGAGGGCGGCAACCGCCGCAGGAAGCAAGGGACAAGGCTCGCCTTTAGCCCTTGTTATACGGCGTAGGCTGTCAACCCCATCGCTTTCACGCCGCCCTTTCAACAGCGGCTCGGCTTCTTCTTCAAAACGCTCCCCATCTCATGGTTCCCGCAGCAATCCGCTCTTGCCGTCAACGCCGCCGTAAGCCTCAAACAACGCATGGCTGCCGAACCAATCGTCTTCCCGCCGTTTTTCAAACCTTCAAATCTTCAAACCGCGGATCCTCTTTGCCGTCTTTGTATGTATATGGCGCAAAGGCCGTTTTTACCGCAATCATCATAAGAATAGGCAATGGAGAATGAACCGCGGCCGCGCTTATGCCATAGCAGGGGAAGTCCGCTCTTCTTTCTCCCATGATACTTCCTTCTTTAATCATAGGCTTACCTTCCCGTCCTTTCAAGCGGGGGAGATCGTTCTACCGGCGTTTTATCGAACATCCGGCCGTTACGCCGGAGCAGCTTATGGACGCGGGCTTTCAGCCTCCCGCGCCGCGCACGCCGGACGTTGCGCCCGCGGCGTGCCCCGAAGCGGAAGCGGACGGCTCGGTCAGCCGGCAGCTCGCCATCCGCTTCCGGGACAGGGGGCCGTGGGCCGGGGGAAGCCGGACAAGGCGCATGGAGCGGAAATCCGCCGGTCCCTACTTGACCATGATCCCGCGGACGAAAACGAGCTTACGGCCGGCGGCTTCGACACGGCAAGCCCCTTTACGCTCACGTTTAGCGAGAGCCAACGGGGGAAGCGCGTCTATTTCGTGCTGCGCCGCGAAAGCCATACCAGCCTGAAGGGGCCGTGGCGCGGGATTTACTCGGCAATCATCCCGTGAAGCACAAGTCCGCCTGCCCGTGAGCGGACGGCAATGGAAACGGCGGGCTCCGCGCGGCCCGAAGCATCCTTGGCTCCGTGCGGGTTAGCTCGCCGTGAAGACGGGGGTACCGGCGGGGGTTTTACAAACCCACCGGCGGGGCGTTGCGGGCCGGAGCCCCCGCAGAGGGGGAAGCGGAAGCCCCGCCTAAGCCCGCGTGCGGACGGCGCGGGGCTGAAGCGAGGGGCCGGCAACGTTCATTGCCGCGATTTCCCCCTCTTTATCTATATTTTTGCTATAAAGGGTATGTATGAAAAAAAACGTATCAATCATGGCAGCGGTCATGGCCGCCGCCGCTTTCTGGTCCTGCGCTACAACGGGCGCGTCCAACGACGGCCTGCTCTCCCTTGACGAAGCAGTCGAGCGGTCCGCAGCGAAACTTGCAGCGGAACTGCCGCGGGGAACCCGCGTGGCCATAGCCGCCTTTAGCTCGGAACATCAGAACCTGTCGGAGTACATCATGGACGAACTGACCGGCGCGCTCGTGGACGGCGATCTTGAGGTGGCTGACCGCCGGAACCTTGCGTTTGCCTATAAGGAACTGAACTTCCAGATGTCCGGGGACGTGAGCGACGAGGAAGCCGTGTCCATCGGAAAATTCCTTGGGGCGAAATACGTGATCGCCGGACAACTCGTGAATGCCGGAAGCAGCTTCCGGTACCGCGTGTCCGGCGTGAACGTGGAGACGGCAATACAGGAAAGCTCGACGCGGCTCAGCGTCAGGAACGACCGGGCTTTACAGAATTTGACTGCCGCCGTCAGGAACGCCCCGGCCGTTGTCTCCACCGCCAGTTACGGCGAGTCCGGAACCGGCCAGCCGAAAACCGCGGGGGCCTTCCTTGACCGGGGCATCCTCTTTGCCACACGGGGGGATTTCGACATGGCCATAGAGGAGTTTACCCAGGCGGTTACCCTTGACGGCAAGCTGGCGGCGGCCTATCTGTTCCGGGGAAGGGCTTATGCCGCCAGCGTGATGTCCGTGCGGCTGGATGACATAGCGGAGGGCTTTAGCGCGGTTATCAGCTCCGGGAACGCCGATACCGCCGCGCAAAAAGCGGGTATCAACAAGGCCATAGCGGATTGTACCCAGGCAATCAAACTGGACCCGAATCTTGCGGCGGCGTACCGTGAACGCGGCAGGTCATAT
>JAITAN010000145.1 GCA_031284105.1 Treponema sp.
GCTTCGGCAGCAATCCCTTTATCTCTTGATAGTGCTCTTCTGTTAGTTCCATACTTACTTTATCTGCTTTTTCTTCTCTTTCCTTTAGTGTGAACACGCCCTAGTTAAAACTATTGACTTAAAAGCCATGGCGCTTGACTTGAAAGCCGCGGCTATTGACTTGAAAAAGGGACGCCCGCGCCGCCGAAGCGGTCAAAACGCCTCTTTACGGCTTTTATCCGGCCGTCCCGTATGCGTATCGCTTTGCGTACTGTGAACGCGCCCTCGTATAACATTCCATCAATGGCAGCCTATCATTGTCCTCAATGCAAAATTAGTATGGCGGGCCGGTCCTTATATGCCTTCCCCCGCGGTATTATAGGCAACGGGCAACACGGAGTATCAGGCGTATTTGACCGTGGTAAAACCCTCAAAACGGCGAGGACTGCCGAGTCGGCCTTTACCGCGTCAAAGAGAAACCCAAGGCTATGATTGCCGTGATGTCATGCCCGCAACGGAAAACGACCTTCCGCGCAAACTGCCAAAGCGGTGTGCAGCGTTACGACGGCAGCCCATAAATCGGGATTTTTTGCGGCATCAAGCGAAACAAGCTGCCGGAGCGGGGGAACGAGCATATCCACATGAGACGGCAAACCTTCGGCGCAGCCCGGTAAAGGATACCATGGGGAGAGCCATACCATTGCCGGCAAATTGCGGCTTCCCTCTCTCAATGCCCTGTAGATATTTTGAAGGTTTTGTCTACTGCTCCCATTTTTTGTCTATGGCTCACCGGTACCGCTTATACGGTTATGGCCGGCTGTGTGGAAGATATTCTCGGTATCCGTCCGGCTCTCAAGGAGCTGCGCCCTCCATTCCTGCGGCGTGGAAAGAATTCCTCATTGAGAAACGCTATCAAGATAAACCGTTCAATATGCGGGTAACGGGTGTTGAATCCGAATGGCAAACAATCCGGTTGGACATGGGTCACGCTAAACGGAACGTCCCTTAAGGACAACTGCATTGAAGGCGCGCTCTGCAAGCGAAAAACAAAATCGCGCCGGAGCTGTGAAAAATAGCTGGTCCGCAGCTCTTTGAGCTAACCGTGAGTCATAGTGCCCGCGTGTAACACGCATTTTTAGGACGCCTATATAACCGCTTCACACGCGGGTGGTTTTTGCGGCTTCTCCGGCGGAACGGCAGCATTGCCGCGCGCCTTACCCCAGCGCCACATCCAGTATCATCATAATGACAAAGCCGCCCATAACCGCCATGGTACCGAAATTGGAGTGTTCGCCCAGATGCGCTTCCGGGATTAGTTCCTCAACAACAACGTAGAGCATTGCGCCCGCGGCAAAGGCAAGGAGCCACGGCATGGCCGGTTCAATAAAGCCCGCAAGCACGACCATCAACAGCCCGAATAACGGTTCCGTAATGCCCGAAAGGCAGCCGAGAAAGAAGGAGGTTCCGATTTTCAACCCTTCCTGTCTGAGAGGAAGGGAAATAGCAGCGCCTTCCGGAAAATTCTGAATGCCTATGCCGATTGCCAGCGCGGCTGCAGAAGCGTACAGCGCCGGATCTCCCTGGTGCTGCGCGGCAAGCGCAAAAGAAAGCCCGACCGCCATACCCTCCGGTATATTGTGCAGCGTTACGGCCGAGACAAGCAAAGTCGTACGCTTCATGGAAGTTGAGACGCCCTCTTGCGTATTTGTCCCCGGGTGCAGGTGGGGGATCAAATGATCAAGCGCCAGAAGAAAAAGAACGCCTAAAAGAAAACCACATGCCGCCGGTATCCACCCAATTCCACCGTTCGATTCCGCGGTTTCTATTGCAGGAACAAGCAGGCCGAACACCGAAGCCGAAATCATAATACCGGCCGCAAAACCCAAGAAAATAGTTTGAATAAGCCTGCCGGTCTGATTACGAAAAAAGAACACCATCGCCGATCCGAAACACGTCATAAGAAAAATAAAACCTGTTCCTCCTGATACCCATAATAAACTTTGCATACGCCGTCCTCCTTTTAGCTCATTGAGTATATGTAACCGTAAATCTTTTGAAAGTTTTTGTCTATGGCCCACATCAAGATGCGCGCGGCCCGCCTTCTATAGCAGTCTTGCAAAAAAAACTTTTCAATAGTATAGTTATTAAAAATATGCTTGAAGAAATTAGTATCAAAAATTACGCTCTTATTGACAGCCTTTCTCTTACCTTTCAAAATGGTTTTAATGTCCTGACCGGTGAAACGGGAGCGGGAAAGTCCATCATTGTAGGGTCTTTGAGCTTCCTTCTCGGCGGAAAAACGGACGGCGGTGTGATACGTACCGGTACCGATGAGGCAAGCGTTTCCGCAGTAGTCTCTATCGGAAACAGCAATAAGGACGCGCTCGATTGGTTGTCGTCCAGGGACATTAGAATCGAAGACGGTCAAGTCATCGTCCGGCGGGGCATCAAATCTTCGGGCAGAAGTACTATCTATATACAGAACGTACCGGTATCGCGCACGGACCTTGCAGAATTTATGTCCCTGCTCTTCGATCTACATGGGCAACATTCACACGAAACTCTTATGCATGATGAAAACTACCGGAAATACCTCGACGGATTTGCACGGCTTGAGCATGAAACCAATGACTTTAACCGCGTGTTTCTGGACCTTGCCGGCAAGCGAAGAATCCTTGAAACGCAAGCCGGTATGGAAAAAGATCGTGAAACCAGAATTGAAATGCTCCGGTACGCGATTGATGAGATAATGGCGGCGCATCCTCAAAAAGGTGAAATTCAAGAGCTTGAAAATGAAGCGGCCCGTTTAGGCGATTTTGAGAAACTAATCGGCTACGTGAACAACGCGGCGGAAGCGTTTTTCGATGACGATACCTCCGCGCTGCTCTTGGTGCGGCGCGCTCGAACATCTCTTGAAAGCGCCGCGGATATTGACGGCTCTCTCTCCGCTATACTGAAACGAGTGGAAGACCTTTTCTACGAAGCCGAAGATATTGCCGAAGAATTCCGCAACTACCGCGATATCCTGTCCTACAATCCCGAACGGCTTGAAGAAGTTGAAGAACGCCTGAATGTATTACTTAAATTAAAGAAAAAATATGGCGGAAGCAATACGGGACTTTTCAATAGTGAAGATGGAATTCTTGCCTATAAGGAAAAAGCTGCCGCGGAAATTGAATCGCTTTCACGCCTCGAAGAAAACCGCGATAAACTCAAGGCGGAAATTACCGCTCTTGAACAAGAGATCGCAAACCGTGCACCTGTTTTAACCGGAAAACGAAGAGACGCGGCTCGTATGTTAAGCGGTAAGATCACCGAGAGTTTGACTTATCTGGGTATGCCTCATGCCCGTTTTGAAGTTGAGGTTACGAATAAGGGAGAAACCGGTCTCGTATGCGGGCCATGGGGCGCGGACAACATCAGGTTTCTTATATCGGCAAATGTGGGTGAACCGCTTAAAGAGCTTTCCCGTATAGCTTCAGGCGGAGAGCTTTCCCGTGTAATGCTTGCCATCAAAACCGTCCTTTCAGACGCGGACGTGCTTGAAACGTTGGTTTTTGATGAAATAGATGCGGGCATCGGCGGGGAAGTCGCGGTTGCCGTCGGCGAATACCTGGTAAGAATTGGTAAAATGAAACAGATTTTTTGCGTTACTCATCTTGCAAGTATTGCTGTCCGCGCCGATAATCATCTTAAGGTAGAAAAAAGAAACGACGCGGGCAGAACTTCTACCGGTGTTACGCAGTTGAACAGGGAAGAACGGCGGACAGAGATCGCTCGTATGCTTGCCGGAGATGCGGGTGTTGCCGCTCTTGCACATGCGGATGAGATGCTTGTAAAATATGGGAAAGGAGTAAATGATGGCCGGCGACAGGCAGCTATACCTGAATAAATGTTCCGATTATCAAAGTTCGATTGACACAATGCTAGCGTGGGAGAAAAATTTTGCGGCTGAAATGCCTGAAGATCCGGTTGAATTAGCAGTAGGCAAAGTAAAATTGGTGAATGAATCTCTCGATCTTTCCTCGCATTATATTATGTTGAATGAGATTTCTATGTCGGTACTGGACAAGAAGAATGAAAATGCTATGAATAACGCCAGGAAATCGATCATAAAAGCAATTACGTTCATGGAAGAACTGGTTTCTCCCTTTCTTGATGCGCCGTACGGAGAATATGAGGAGAGGGTTGAACGTCTTGTGCAAGTCAGTGCAAAGGAACGCTATTTTTTGATAAAAAAACAGGGACTTGCCATTGATTTGCTGAAAAACACCTATGGAGAGAATACCAAATGGAAATGGTCGTTTGTCGATATTGAAGGACGTTTTATAACGGTAACAAAAAATTTCCTTGATTTAAAAAACGCCGTGTACAATACGGATCTCCGTTCTCCTGATTATGAGCCTACATTCTACCATATCAGGCTTATTAAAAAACTACTCTCTAAAGGCGCCGATATGTACCGGGAAAAATATGAAATCGTCTCCCATCTAGAAACCGACTTTAAAAAGAGTATCGCTTTTCTCAATGCCTTGCGCTATATATATAGCGTGTTAGGGGAATCCGAAAACGCCGAATTAATAAAAAAGAAAGCCGAAATATGGAGCGGGAAACTGGAAGCGGATATAAAGCGTGAAAAACAAAAATAGGGTGGTTTTGCTTTCAAACGACAGATTGAGCGGCATTAAACAGCCGTTCTCCTACCTCTCGCTTGTTCATAGGATGGAGGTCGTTCCATTCTCCTACATCGTAACATAGAGCTAGCGCAGTACGCTGAACCGTTACTGCTGCCGCTTCTTGAGATTTTCGCAATTCGGACCATATCGGGCGCAACGGGTCGTCAACAGCGCCGAAGACAGGAAGCCCGACAATGACAACCGGAAGGTTTTTCTCTCCCGCTCTTTTACGCCATTCCGTGATCATGGCCTTTAGCAACGTCTTGTATTCACGGGCGTCCTCAAAGGTATTCGCATTGGATTCGCCCTGGTACCAGAGTACCGCACGGAGCGGCGCACGCAATACCGGCGCAATAAGCGCGTTGTAAAGACCGGACGGCTGCCAATGTATAAAGAAGTTTGCGGGACGGACGCCGGTTCTTGCGGTGATCGTATACCGCCATATGCCGGTTAAATCGATGCTATCCGAAGGCAGATCGGCTTTTGCGCTTCCCGTTGCGGTACCGAAAAAGACGGCAAACGGTTTATCAACCGTAACTTCGCCCAAGCCGTTGTTACACACCACCCGCACGACAATGGTATTTTCACCTTCGTGTAATAGCCCTTCGGGAATGGTGTACTTCCTTGGCGGGTAGCGGTAGCCGGTTTCTCCAACTTTCCGCGCATTGATAAAGGCGGTATCCGAATCGACAATGGTTCCAAGCCAGAGGTTCGCCTTCTTGCCCGCGTCTGCCGCACTCACGACAAAGTTCCGTGTAATATACACGACGCCCTGAAAATCTTTGAAATCAGCCGCTTTTTCGGCAAATCGCCCCGGAAGCTCTATGGTTCCGCCGCCTATCCACTTCCCGGAAAGAACATTTTTATCGTTCGCAAGCGGATCGTTGTAAACGGAAACGGCCGCGTCCCATGCGCCGGTTTCTTTCGCATTTTTCGCAATGAGCGCGCCGGCGTAAGCGGAATCCGCGAGTTTGTCCGCGTAAGCCGCCAATTCCGCGCCGCGTGAATGAACGGCGCGCACGTTTTCCTTACTCATAAAACATTCAATAGGCGCGCCGCCAACGGCCGCGATGATAATGCCGATGGGAGTGCGGTATGTTTCGTACCATTTTTTCGCAAAGAAATACGCGGTACCGGAGAAACCGTCAAGCGTTTCTTTTGATGCCTGCTTCCATGAGGCTTGGGCCGTATCGTCTTGGGGTGAATCAAAGCGTACCGCATAAGGAAGGCGTAATTCGCGGATAACAGGGTATGATTCCTGCGTCCATTCTTCAGGATAATCGTCTTTCAGCCGTTCCATCTGGAGTTCCATGTTGGACTGTCCTGCGCATAG
>JAITAN010000185.1 GCA_031284105.1 Treponema sp.
CGGGGAATACTGCTATAAAACAAGGCGGGGCTTCCTCTATTATGCGAAGCGACGGTTCTCTCATGGTTTCTTTCGTGATCTTAAAAATAAATGCACCCATCCATTTATTAACAAACAACAGCAGGATGATATAAATCACCATCAATTCTGGTCAACGTATCGCTATAAGAAGTCTTGCGGCATTCGATAAAGCCGCAACTCGGCGCGTAGGAATGGTTGCCGCATAACCGGCTTTTCAAGGGGATGAAGGACGGGAGGACGGCAGCTCTCACGCTTATCCTTCACAGTTCGTATACCGGTGAACTGCCGGAGGCGTTCCCCCAATAAAAAAGGCGGCTTCGATTCGGAACCGCCTTGCCGGTTTGAGCCGTCCCCAGCGTCCGGATTTTGGAACGGATCAGGTTATTTACTAATTAAATTGAGCGCAGTAGACGGAAGCACTTGAGCCTGATGGATAATAATTGCCGGTAGCGGAAACGCCGCGGTTTGACAGCCAAGCCGCCCAACTAGAGACGCGTTGCTTCGTACCGGCTGCACATTCCATCCACGCTTGGGCAAAGGCATAAGAGCCGCTCACGGCGTCCGGTACGTCAATAGATCGCGGCGCTACCGGTTCCGCTTCAAGGCGCTCTTTGGTAACCTCGATCTTGTCGTTGTACTTGCCGTATTGTTCTTTATACCGGAGGGGTGCGGCGCCCTTTACCGCTTTGATGCGGTATGTATAGCACCCGCCTTGCAGGGTCCGGAGTCAGATAAGCATACTTTGACAATGCAGCCGCCGTATACGCGCCGGTTGTTGCGCCCGATGCGGCCGCAGGCGCGCGCTCAACCGTGTAGGCAACGCCCTGTTTGAAACCGCTTATGGTAATAGAATCGGGGTAACCTCGCGCGCTCATGCCGTCCGCTCCGGTTATAACACCGGAGGGAAGGGATGCCCTTAAAAAGTATTCGTATCGCGGCATAACAGGCAGCGTACAGCATAGTTTTTGTGATTTGTCTTCTTTTCCGACCGTCTCAACAGCGCCGTGCCGTATGCGTTCCGCTCCCCCCGCGCCCCGTATCCTTTCAAGCCGGTATATCTTTTCGTCGTCATCTGATCACGTTCAGCGTTCCGGCCCGCTCCCGTTCCGCAAGATATTCCGGAATTTTCGGGATACGGGTTCCGGAGAGAATGAGCGTTTTTAAGCCGGTAAAGCCGGAAAGATCCGGTAGTTCATCCCAGCCTTCAGAATAATCTTCATCGCTGAAGTCTATGGTTTCAATCTCCGTAATGGAGCAGCCCATATAACCGCCCGCTTCTTCCAGCAAGTAGAGTATGTCAACATCGCCGCGGCTCGTTGGCCGCAGAACGCCCGCATCCGTGTCAAGACGGGTAATGCCGCCGTCGATCAGGAAATTATAGATGTCATCGTATTTTCCCTGGGCTTCGGTTACGGCTTTCCGCGCTTCCGCTATGGCTTCTTCGTCCCCGCAGTCCTCAATCCGCCAGAGGGCGTATTTTGCCTCAATCCACTTATAGCAGGCGTCCGCCGGAATATGGGTTAAGGAATAACCGCCGCAGTCTGCGCCCGCGTAGAACTCGTTCTGTTCCTCCGCAAGAGCGCCGCCTTCATAAACGCGGTGCTCTACGCCGTTGCCGTTATCGTCATCGACCGCGGAAAAACAGAAAAAACCCAGAGCGGGAAATGCTTTCGCAAGGGCGCGATAGAAAGAATCGGGATTGCCGATCTCAACGAAGTTTTCCGAATCTTCTTCGCTGATGGAAAATTCCGCTTCGTCTTTTTTTAGCGGGTTTTTTGAGATGCCGATTTCGCCGAAGAAATCATTGATCTTCTCACTGGAACTTTCGCCGTTCACGGCGTTATCCAACAACTGCCGCAGGGCCTCAATGTCTGCGCCGGCGCCCTTTACGCCGACGGTAATGGAATGGCTCATACAAACTCCTTTACGTTCAAATATACCATAGAAAGTCTCTTTATGTACCGATTGGGTTTTCAAAAACGATAAAATTATACCTGCAGCGGGTTTTTCTTTTGCCAAGCGGATCGCTTACCCCGTCTTTTCCGCTCTCAGTTCCCACGCCCGCAGCCGCGCTTCCGCCCGCGCGCGGCTAACCTCCGCCTTATCAATCTCGAATTTAAGCCCGCCGCCGTTGTTTATAATGTCTTCGGCGCGTTTTTTCTCTTCGATAGCGCGATCACGGTCTATTTCTTCGGGTAATTCCGCGGCATCAACGAGCAGTACCGACTTATGCCCCTTTACCTCAAGAACGCCCTCGGTCGCAAAGAAGTTTTTCCATACGCCTTTATTATCTTTTATCCTGACAATGCCCGCGAGCGTAGGCGCGGTAAAAAACATGTGGTTCGCATACACCCCAATCTCACCGTCAACGAGCTGTACGATAATACATTCCACCGAATCCGAATAAAACTTGCGGTAAGGCGTGTGAATTTCAAACGGGAAGAGCGCGGCCATTATGACGCCTTGTTTATAACGTCTTCGATAGCGCCGGCCATGAAGAACGCCTGTTCAGGTACCGCATCACATTCGCCGTCAAGGATCATTTTAAAACCGCGTATGGTATCCTTGAGCCGCACATAATGACCCGAAATGCCGGTAAACTTCTCGCCTACAAAGAAGGGCTGACTGAAGAAGCGCTGCGCCTTACGGGCGCGGCTAACCGTGAGCTTGTCTTCCGCGGAAAGCTCATCCATACCCAGAATGGCGATGATGTCTTGTAATTCCTTGTAGCGCTGCAGAAGCTGTTGAACGCGCCGCGCCGTATTATAATGTTCTTCGCCCACAATCAAAGGCTCCAATATGCGGGAGGTTGAGGCAAGCGGGTCAACCGCCGGATAGATACCCAGTTCGACAATGCTCCGCGAAAGCACGGTTGTGGCGTCAAGATGGGCAAAGGTGGTTGCGGGAGCCGGATCCGTCAAATCGTCCGCCGGCACATACACCGCCTGTACGCTGGTGATGGAGCCGCGTGAGGTACTGGCGATACGCTCCTGTAGCGCGCCCATCTCGTTGGCAAGCGTGGGCTGATAACCCACCGCGCTCGGAATACGTCCCAGCAACGCGGAAACCTCCGCGCCCGCTTGAATAAAGCGGAAAATATTATCGATAAAGAGCAGCACATCCTGTCCGCCTTGATCGCGGAAATGCTCCGCCATAGTAAGACCGGCAAGGGCAACGCGCATACGCGCGCCGGGCGGCTCATTCATCTGTCCAAACACGAGCGCGGTCTTGCTGATAACGCCTGACCCGTTCATATCGCTCCAGAGGTCCGCGCCTTCACGGGAACGCTCGCCCACGCCGGAAAATACCGAATAACCGGAGTGTTCGGTGGCTATGTTTCGTATCAGTTCCATGATGATGACCGTCTTGCCGACGCCCGCGCCGCCGAACAGCCCGATCTTGCCGCCTTTTGCGTAGGGCGCAATCAGATCGATCACCTTGATGCCGGTCTCCAGTATCTCGGTAGCCGGCTTTTGCTCCTCAAAGCTGGGGGCCGCGCGGTGTATCGACGCGTACTCTTTGGCCGTGAAAGCGCCTTTATCATCAATGGGTTCACCGGTTACGCTGAACATCCGTCCGAGCACCGCCTCACCGACCGGTACGTATATGGGCTTACCGGTATCAACAACCTCAAGCCTGCGGGCAAGCCCTTCGGTTGCGGACATCGCCACACAACGCACGCGGTTATCGCCAATATGGTGCAA
Organism: Treponema sp.; assembly: GCA_031284105.1. Taxonomy (GTDB): domain Bacteria; phylum Spirochaetota; class Spirochaetia; order Treponematales; family Breznakiellaceae; genus JAIRKH01. The sequence continues at coordinate 3,726 of JAITAN010000185.1, forward strand.
CACTTCCAGCGTCATCTTCCGCCCCGCAACCGTAACTTCCAGCGCGTTCAGGATTGCCGGAACCTTCCCTTGTTCAAAACGCACGTCCACCACAGGTCCCACAACCTGCGTGATATATCCTTTATTTGCCATACCGTTTCCCTTTCTCTTTCCGTCCACTTACATCAAGACACTCGATCCGCCGATAATTTCCGTCATTTCTTGTGTGATGGCGGCCTGCCGCGCCCTGTTGTAGAACACTTGTAGTTTGGCAAGCATATTTTCCGCGTTTTTTGAGGCCTCGTCCATCGCAGACATACGCGCATTCTGCTCGCCGGCATAAGATTCAACCAGCGCCCCATACACGATTCCCTTCAAATAAATAGGAATCAGTACCTCAAAAACCATCTCTTCCGAAGGAATAAACTCAAATTGAAGTTCCACTCGTTTTTCCCCTCCGGTTTGCATGATTTTTTCCTGTATTTTTTCCGCCGAAAGGGGAAGTAGGCGTATAACATCAGGCTGAAGTCTCACCGCGCTATACATATAGGTATACACAAGGTAAACGCTGTCAAATGCTCCCCACAAAAACTGCGAAATGATATAATCCGCAATCATCTTAGCGTCATCAACGGAGGGAAGCTGGGACTTAAACGAAAAGCTCTCCAGAATGGGATACTTGGAATTACCGAAAAACCGCTGGGCAATGTTCCCAACGGCGATAAGAACGGGCTTCTGTACTTTGCTGCATAACGCATTCGCTTGTCTAAACACGTTGGCGTTAAACCCGCCCGCGAGACCTTTATCGCTCGATATAACCACTATAGCCGCACGGGACGATAGTTCTTGCCCATTTTTTCTGCCGAAGAATTCGTTATGTGAAATATCGGCGCAGGAAACAATATCGTACATGGACTTCTGTATTCGGGTAAAATACGGTTTAGTATCCTCAAGCGTACGCCTTCCCTTCCGCAACTTTGAAGTTGAAATGAGGTTCATTGCATTAGTAACTTGCAAAGTTTGGCGAATCGCCCGCATCCGTAGACGCACATCACGTAAATTTGCCATGAATCAGCCTTTCTTCTGCGAATTTTTAAAACTTTCTATTGCCGAACGCATATCTTGCTCAACATCTACATCCAAGACGCCGGTTTCCGTTATACGCTCAAGCACGGCGGCGTTGTGATCCCTGATATATGCGATACATTCTTTAATGAAAGATGCAACTTTGGAAACCGGAACATCCATAAGGTAGCCGTTAATGGAAAGGTACAGCGCGGCAACCTGTTCCTCAATGCCCCACGGCGCGAACTGGGGCTGTTTCAACACTTCCATGAGCCGCTCGCCCTGGGCAAGTTTATCTTGAGTCGCCTTGTCAAGATCGCTGCCGAATTGGGCAAAAGACGCCATCTCACGGTACTGGGCGAGATCCAGCCGGAGGCGTCCCGACACCTTGCGAATCGCTTTGGTTTGAGCCGAACCGCCCACGCGGCTTACGGAAAGACCAACATCAATCGCGGGTCTGAAACCCGCATTAAACTGCTCCGAATCAAGGAATATCTGCCCATCCGTAATGGAAATAACGTTAGTCGGAATGTAGGAAGAAATATCGCCCGCCTGGGTTTCAATGATGGGAAGCGCGGTGATGGAACCGCCGCCCTTTTCTTTGGAGAGTTTCGCGGCCCGCTCAAGAAGACGGGAATGCAAGTAGAACACATCACCCGGAAAAGCTTCACGCCCCGGAGGACGGCGGAGCAACAGGGATATGGTACGATAGGCGACCGCATGTTTGGACAGATCATCGTAGACCACCAGTACATCTTTGCCCCGGCGCATGAAGTGTTCAGCCATTGCAACCGCGGAGTAGGGGGCAAGGTACTGCAAAGCAGCCGAAGCCGAAGCCGAAGCAAGCACGACAAACGTGTAATCGAGCGCGCCGAAATGCTCAAGGTTTTTTATGATCGCCGCAACCGATGAGGATTTCTGCCCAATGGCGCAGTACACGCAGTATACGTCCTTACCCTTTTGGTTGATGATGGCGTCAATGGCAATCGCCGTTTTTCCGGTCTGCCTATCTCCGATGATAAGCTCCCGCTGCCCTCTTCCGATGGGTACCATGGCGTCAATGGAGATGATGCCGGTCTGTAGCGGCGTGTCAACGGGGCCGCGTTCAATAACCGGCGGCGCGGGCGACTCAACCGGCAGCCATTCTTCCGCAACAATAGCCCCCTTGCCGTCAAGCGGCTCGCCGAGCGGGTTCACCACCCTGCCCATGAGGGAAAGTCCCGCCGGTACGGATGCCACCTTGCCGGTTCCCCTGACTTCTTCGCCGTCTTTCACAAGGTTTTCCATGGAAAGCATCACAACGCCGACCCCATTTTCGATGAGGTTCAGAGCAATGCCTATCGCTCCTGATGCAAATTCCACCAATTCCCCGAAGATCGCATCATCAAGCCCATAAACGGTTGCAACCGAATCGCCGATCTCGACTACGAAACCCACGGATCCTGAAAAGGCCCTGCCTTCCCAGTGTTGGATCTGTTCTTCCAGAACCTTGGTCAGGTCTGCAAAATTTGTCATAATCTTTCCTCACAACGGTTACATCAAGCGGCGGCGATCCTCCTCCCCCTAGGGACAGTATGGTGCGCCGGTATGTCTACCGCATAATCTCTTTCGCCATGTTCTGCAACAACGAGCCAACGCTTGCGTCAATTACCCGTGTCCCAATACGGAGTTTATAGCCGCCCAGTATTTCCGGTACAATTTTCTCGGTCAGTCTGATTTCGCCGGCATGTATCTTTTCTCGTATCGACTGCTCAAGCCGGTTTCTGAAAGCCGCGGGTAACGGCGCAACCGTTTCAAGCGTTACGGAAAGCACTTTATGTTTGCGATCTAACGCTTTCCCGATTTCCTCAATGAGAGCTTGACGGTACCCGAACAGCCCGCGTTGTACCAATAACAAGAGGGTTCTGCACGCAATTTCAGCCTTGGCAAAGTCGCCGATTCCGCCGCAGGCTTTTTTCATTGCCGTTCTCATCATTTTTTCTACACGATAGGCATCCGCGGTTCCCGCTATATGCCCTTTAATGCGTTCAATACCGCGCGCCATTACCTTGAGGATCTCAAAGACATTATCGGCTTCATCACCGCTACAGGAGGCAATGAAAGCCTCAGCCCAGCGCTCCGCGCAAAAAACAACCGTCATGATCAGTCCTTATTGGCAACGTTAGCCGCCAGTTCTTGCACCAAAAGGTTTGCAAAGCGTACCGAGTCTTCCTGCTCCAGCTCGCGCTGTACAAGACGGCTTGAAGCTGCGATGACAAGCCTAGCGGCTTCGGTTCTGAACAGAATAAGCGCCGCCTTATGTTCAGCCTCTATCTGCCGGTTGGCGTTGGCAATGATAGCCTCCACCTTGTTTTTGCCTTCCGCAACAATCTTATCCGCTTGTACAACCGCCTGTTTCCGCGCCTCGCTGATAATGGCATCGGCTTCAGCTTGAGCCGCTTTGATTTTCTTTTCGTACTGCGCAAGAAGTTGTTTTGCCTGCGCCTTGTCTTTTGTAGCGCTATCAATATCGTTCTGCACCTTCGCCGCGCGCGCTTCCATGAATTTGGTAACGGGCTTGAAAAGGATTGCCTTCAATATGAAGAAAAGAATAATGAGATTAATAACGGTAATACCAAAGGTTACGGTAAAATCAAGCATGATCTGCGATCTACACTTTCAGATAAAGCAATATGGCGATGACCAAGCCGTAAATGGCGGTTGACTCTGCAAGAGCCGCGCCCACAAAAAACCACGGTATCATCTTGTTAGATGCCTCCGGCTGCCGCGCTATGGCTTGAATGAGCCCCGATGTCGCAATACCGATACCGATACCCGCGCCGATACCGGTGAAAACCGCGATACCCGCGCCGATTGCTATTAATGTACCAGTCATAAATTACTCCTTACTAATCAATCTTTCTCTAACGCTTCTGAAATATATAAAACAGACAAGAATGTAAAAATCGCCGCCTGAATGAATCCATCAAAAAAATCAAAATAGAGACTCAGCGCCATCGGCACGGCCACCGGAATAAGCCCTTCAATCAAGTGCATAAGAATAAGACCGCCGAGTATATTACCAAAAAGACGGAGAGCAAGCGACAAAATTCGCGTTCCGTACTCCAGAATGTTAAACGGCAGCATAAACGGCACAGGGCGCAGAAAATGCTTAAACCAGCCGAACACGCCCTTTGCCCTGATATTACAAACGATCACCAACAGAATAGTAAGACACGCTAAAGGCGCGGTAACGTTAATGTCCCGCGTCGGCGGTTTTATTGCAAATGGCGGCTTAAAGCCGAACGCTTCAATGGGCGTCAGTACCCCGATGACGTTGGCAAACAACAGAAAAAGAAAGAGCGTCCCCACGTATGGGGCAAAAACAGACGCAAATTTCCCGAACTGATTTTTTGAAAAGACGTTGAGGAATTCGATACCGGTTTCAAGAACAGCTTGAGCTCCCTTGGGAATTTGCTTTAAATTTCTTGTTAAGACAAAGGAAAGCCCAATGAGTATAACCATGACAGCCCACGAGATGACCACCGTTTCGGTAATGGCAATACCATTTGAAAACAGTTTCAACAGAAATGCCGGACTTCCATCCGGTAGGCGAATAGTGAAAACAGTTTTTATGTCAAGAAATTCGTCCATAGTTACGGCTCTTTAATTCTGCTTAAAGAAAAAATCATCCTTAAAATATTTTTTCAGCAGTTCTTCCGAAACCGCATCCTTACCGCTCATCTCGGTATACGTCGCTTCCAAAAAACCCTTGGTAATATAGAAGCAGCCCAGAAAGAAAAACTCCGCTACCCTGTTGACGGTCTCCATTGTTTGATACATCTTCAAAGGGTTGTCGGTGAGGAAGTCGTTCATAATATATTCGATAACAGTCTGCTGGGCAAGGCTCATCGCGTACACAATTTCCGAAATCGGATACCCTTCTTTCATGCGGGTCTTTGCAAGCCCCACAAAATAGCCGCCTACATAGGAACGGTCAAGTCCCCTATCCAACGTGTGGGCAAGGGCCGGGTAAACGCCCGCATGAGCATCCAGTTGTTCGTCTGTAAGGGTATTGTACCGTTTTAGCTGGGGGGATTTCTGAAGTTTATATTTCCACCGCCGCACAAACTCATGCGCTTTGAGATGAAGCGTGTCAATAAGGATTCGATCAACCATGATGTATAACCATATCATAACAAAAAGAAATATACAAGCAGGCGCAGGCGCAGGCACAGCCTGTTTTCTAGCTTTCGGTGCTGTATCGAACGGCGGACGTACGGCTTTTAAGATCGAATCTTCTCCGCGCCTACGGGATAGGCGGATATGCCTTTCCCTCACGGCCAAGCCGGAGATTACCGGCCAAGCTGAAGATGAGCGGTTATATGCAACTCGTCCGCTTATCATTACTCCGCATCAACTACGGTAAGCGCATCTTGACCGTCTGAACGTATTCTTTTCTCCTGCCGCGCGGGTTTGAACCGTCTAAGCCGCAAGGCGTTGGTCAATACCGATACCGAGGAAAGACTCATGGCCGCTGCCGCGAATATCGGATTGAGGAGCGGTCCGCCAAAAAGGTATAAGATACCGGCCGCAATGGGAATACCAACCACGTTATATCCAAAAGCCCAAAAGAGGTTTTGTTTGATGGTGCGGATCGTCCTTTTGCTTAAATTGATTGCTGTGGGCACATCCGAGAGGTCTGAGCGCATAAGCACAATGTCTGCGGATTCCATTGCTACGTCCGTTCCGCTTCCAATGGCGATACCGATATCCGCCTGGGCCAGGGCCGGAGCATCGTTAATGCCGTCCCCCACCATAGCCACTTTGATGCCTTCATCTTGCAATTTTCTTACTTCAACAGATTTGTCTTGAGGCAGTACCTCCGAAAGCACGCGGTCAATGCCCACCTGTTTAGCGATGGCCGCTGCGGTCTTTTTGTTGTCTCCGGTGATCATGGCAACATTAATGCCCATGTGGTGAAGGCTCTCAATAGCGGCTTTGCTGGAAGGCTTCACCACATCAGCCACCGCTATTATGCCCGCGGCCGTGCCGTCCAATGCAACATACATCGGGGTTTTTCCTTCGCCGGCAAGCCGGTCGCTCTCGGCTTCCAGTTCCGAGAGGGAAATGTTCCGCTCATCCATGAGCTTCCTGTTTCCCGCCAACACGGTAACGCCGCGTATACCCGCTTCGATGCCGCGCCCCGTTATGGCTTGAAAGTCGTCTACGTTAAAGAGTTCCAACTCCTTGTTCCAAGCGCCCTGAACAATCGCCTGTCCTAGGGGATGCTCCGAGCCTTTCTCGGCCGATGCGGTTATTTGGAGAAGCGCATCTTCGGGTGAAGCGGAAGACGCGAAGCGGCTGGAGCGTAGGCTTCCGCCCGCAATGACTACATCGGTAACTTCGGGTTTTCCTTCGGTGATTGTCCCTGTTTTGTCAAATACGATGGTTTGAATTTTATGCGCGGTTTCAAGGGCTTCGCCGCCCTTGATCAAAATACCGTTTTCCGCTCCCTTGCCGGTTCCCACCATGATGGCGGTCGGCGTGGCGAGACCAAGCGCGCAGGGGCAGGCTATAACCAAGACCGAGATAAATATCGTGAGGGAGAATTCAATATCCCGCGTGGCGATAAACCATGCGATACCCGCAATGACCGCGATGACGCTCACCACAGGCACAAAGTAACCTGCCACAATATCCGCCATGTGCGCTATGGGCGCCTTGCTGCCTTGGGCATCCTCCACCAGTTTGATAATCTGAGCCAGTGAGGTATCGCCGCCGGTTTTTTCAGCCTTAAAGCGGATAAGACCGTTCGCGTTAATCGTGGCCGCGTATACCTTGTCTCCGCTCTTTTTGTCCACCGGCATACTCTCTCCGGTGAGCATGGATTCATCAATGGCAGTGTGTCCTTCGGTAACAACGCCGTCTACGGGAATCTTCGCGCCCGGCTTCACCACAAGAATATCGCCGGGGATCACCTCATCAATGGGGATTTCCTTTTCTTCCCCGTTTTCGATGATGATAGCCGTCTTGGGCGCTAATCCCATGAGTTTTTTTATGGCTTCGCTGGTTCTTCCTTTGGATACGGCCTCAAGCGATTTGCCAAGAAGAATGAGCGCGATGATCACGCCGGCGGTTTCAAAGTAGAGAGATTCCACCGCGTGGACGTTCCCTTGAACGATCTGCCATATATTATAAATACTATAAATCACTGCCGCGGATGTCCCGATGGCGATAAGGGAATCCATGTTGGGGCTTCGATGCAAAAGGTTTTTGAAGCCTACGGTGTAGAACCGGTATCCTGCCGCAATAATGGGGATAACGAGTATCAGTTCCGCCAATGCGTAGATGAGCGGGAACTGCCTCGGATCCAAAGCCTTCGGGAAGGGAAGGTTAAACCCCGGAGACGCCATAGCATCCGGCGCCATAGCCGGCGACATGGCATCCGGCGCCATACCGCCGCCCATCATAGGAACCATAGCGATATAAAGCAGCGGCACGGCCAGCGTTACGGCGACTATGAATTTTGTCCAGAGGGTCTTAATCTCCTTTTCTTTTCGCAGTTTATCCTCGTCCACAGTCTCTGTGCGGGATATTTCCGGTACCTTGTATCCGATTTTTTCGATTGCTTCTTTTATTTTCGACACTCGAATCACGGCCGGATTGTACGTTACCGTAGCCTTTTCCGTGGCAAGGTTTACCGAGGCGCTTTCAATCCCCTCCAGCGTGCGGATAGCTTTTTCGACCCGCGCCGAACATGCGGCGCAGGTCATTCCGCGGATGGGAATGGTTACCGCAGTCCCCTTTGGTTTGTCCAAAATCCGGTATCCGATTCTTGTTACCGCATCCTTAACGCGAGAAAGGGTTTGAGTATCGGCATATTCGACAAGCAATGTCTCGCTCGCAAAGTTTACGGCCGCATTTGTAACTCCTTCCGTTTTTCGCACTGTTTTTTCTATCCTGTCCGCACATGCGGCGCAGGTCATTCCACCAACTGTCAATGTTTGACTTTGCATAATCTATATACTCCTTCGTGTTAGATGTACACACTTCCGCGTGTCAGCCTCGCACCGGCCGTATCCTTATATCGTATACGCCCGTATCCTTACCTCGTCATGCCGCTCGTTCTGTCTTTGTCTTTCACCCGCACTGCACTGCCGCGCCTCGCCTGCGCTTCTATGCCTGCGCCGCCTGGTGATCACCGCCGCAGCCTTAGTAAACAGCCTGCGGCTGCTGTGCCTGCCGCGCCTCGCCTGCGCTTCTATGCCTGCGCCGCCTGTGATACAACACCGAAGCCTTAGTAAACAGCCTACGGCTGCTGTGCCTGCCGCGCCTACGCTGCGCTTCTATCAGACGAAGAGTCGTACGCCGCCTGTGATACAAC
>JAITAN010000197.1 GCA_031284105.1 Treponema sp.
GTACTACAGTACCAATCATCGGTACCGTAGTACCGGCTCGCGGCAGCGTAGCGCCGGCTCGTGAGAGAACGCTATAATGGACGTACGGAATAGGCGCGGGATAGCAAAGCGCTTGATAATGTAAAGAAGAACATGTATAAGAAAACGAAGGGAAACACACACAGGCTGCGGCGCGGGACGCGGCGCATAACCCGAAGAGAGGACGGTTACACCATATCAGCCCAGCCCGCCCGCTTTTATAAAGAACTGCTCGGGGGGGGGGGGGGGCTCATTAATAAACATAAACGGCAGCATAATTAACGCTCCTTATACGGATCGCACGGTCCGCGGCATCGGCGTACAGCCCGTGCGGCGCGGTTTCAATATACGGCGTTTTTGAGCCGTCCGAACCGCGCCAAATATAGTAAAATACTATGGTCTGCGGCCACAACGTACAACCCGTACGAGCGGTTTCAATATACGGCATTTTTGAGCCGTCTGAACCGCTCTAATATACAGTAGAATACTATATCACGCTATTATAATAAATGCAAGCCTCCGTGCGTTTTTTTTTCGTTTTTTGTGTTTTTTGTTGAAAAACGCCGGAAGCCGCGTTCCGCGCCGGACTGTCCCGTCATGCCCGCGCCGCCTTTACCAGGCCTCCGACATGGGCCAGGTCAGACCTCTAACGCGGGCCGCGTCAGACTGCGGCTTTTTCCATACGTCAATGGATACGATTTCAATGTTCTAATTTTCTAGTAGGGTGATCTCGACGCGGCGGTTGCGTATCCTGCCCTCTTCGTTGTTATTATCCGCAATGGGGTACCGTCCGCCATGTCCCTGTATCACCACCCTGTCCGGCGTGCGGACGCCGCGGTTGATAAAGTAGTCTGCCACTACGGACGCCCGCTCTTCGGACAGTTTTACCATGCTTGCCTCTGATCCCGTATATGCCGTATGACCCGCGACCAGTATGTCCCTATCCTGATACCGCCTGAGAATGGCGCCTATTTTGTCGAGCTTCTCTTTTTCCGAATCCAAGAGTTCGGCCGAATCCGGCTGGAACTGTATATTTTCGAGACTTATGGAAATGCCGTCATCGACGATTGTAACCCGCGCGTCCTTTATACCCATCTCCGCAATATCTTTGCCAATCTGATCCGCAATGCTTTCTTTATCCATTTCCTGCGCTTCCACGATTTCAGCCTCCGCGGTCCCTCGGAATTCTATGGTTTTTCCATCGGAAAGCTCAAAGATGATGCGGAAATTTTCGTTATATGCAATCTCGTGTCCTATGTCTCTATTCCAGTACACCAGTTGATCCGATGCGCCCGTGATGCGGATCGGATACAGACCGGAATCAACCGCTTCAGGCTCTAAAAATATACGGTAGGACACGAAAAACGCCGGATACTTCTTGTCCTTCCATTCTTTTTCACCCAAATACGTATAATGCGCGGTAAAAGGTATGCTGTACGGCTCGGCAATACCGAAACTGTCCCGAAAATCATGCGTTTCATGCCCTTCAATAGCCCATGTGTCCCCGATAGCAAGGTCTTTGTCGGGAAACGCGGGGACGTTTCTTACCACCGGCATAAAGTACCGCTTGTCTATGCTGATATACCCAAGCCTATCACGCTCGAATTCGGACATATAGTCTTTCTGCCACTGGTAACCGCCTTGATATGGGTCTATAGCGCGGGTAGAACCGGCGGCCTGTTCCGCCGAAGTTTTCCCGTGAACCGTCCGTTCTCCGGTTTGGAACACCGCTTTGATAGAAGCGCGCCCATTATCGGCCGAGGTTGTTTCCACGGCAATGCGGTTCACGATTTCCGCGCCGTGGCTGAACCGCCTGTTGACGTATACATCTTCTCGTACGGTTGAAAGAATACGGTACTTATCGCCCGCTTTCTGTTTATATGCAAAGGTTTCCGCATGAAGCGCGGAGGCAAGGAACAATAGAAATAATAGATATAATAGCGGCGGATAGAACTTATTCATAGCAAAAGTATATCACGGATAGGGAAAAGTTTCAAATAAAAATCCCCGCCGGTAAGGGTGCCGTCGCGCTTCAGGTGAGCGCGCGGATTGAAACAAACAAGGGGTTAATAAGAAGAACCGCCGTATGTTCCGGCAATCCTACACATACGGCGGCGCGGGGCATTGCCCAAATTATTCAAAAAGGGAAACGCGGGAATATACTAAACCTCCCCGCCTTAAAAATATCTTGTAAACGCCGCGGTGCGGGCGGGGAGGTTGTGGTTGGAACGTATGTAGCCGCGAGGCTGCTATGCTCCGAATATCATATTGGGTATCCACAGCACCAGACCGGGGAGGAATACCAAAATCGCCAGTTCCAGCAGTACCGCTCCTAAGAAGGGCAGACTCGCTCTGGTATAGTCCTCCACCGGACAATCTATAATGCCGCAGACCGTATACAGCGCGGAACCTACCGGCGGCGTCATTACGCCGAGCGTTACCACCGTTGCCATAAGCACGCCGAAGTGTACCGGATCGATGCCGACGGCTCTCACCATAGGCAGAAAGATCGGCGTAAGCAAGAGGAAGTTTACGTTGCTGTCCACGAACATACCGGTAATGAAAAGGAAGCCGAGCATGATGAGTACCAGTATCTGGGGGTTTTGGGTAATACCGAAAATCAAATTGCTCAGAACTACCGGCACCTTTACCCATGTGATGGCGTAACTAAACGGTCCCGACATGGCGATGATCAGCATAATGGCGCCGTTGTCTTTCAGCGTCATGATGAGAGCCTCTCTGAAATTCTTCCACGTCAGTTCCTTATAAACAAATTTTCCAATAAGGAGCGCATACACAACCGCGAATGCTCCCGATTCCGAGGGGGTGAACACCCCAAAGCGGATTCCAACGATGAGGATGACCGGAAAAAGCAATGCCCAGATAGACTCCTTTAAGTTAGCCACGAGTTCCCCCACACTAAGGTTCGGCGCATCCGGTCTTGGCGGATCGTATTTTTTGATCCGCGACGTAATGGAAGTGGTGGTCATCAAAAAAAGCATCATCAGGATGCCGGGAATGATCCCCGCGGCAAAAAGCCGCCCGATGGAAACCTCCCCCACAAAGCCGAAGATGATAAGCCCCAGACTGGGCGGAATGGTCGCGGTGATGAGCGCTGTTACGCAGTTCACCGCGCAGATATAGCCTTTTTTATACCCGATACGCATCATTTCCGGCCCCAGTATGCGGGTTTCCATGGCCGCGTCCGCGGTGGCCGAACCGGAAACGCCGCCCATCAGGGTGCTCATTACCACGGATATCTGGGCGGTACCGCCGTACATACGCCGCGTGAGGAGCCGTGCAAGGCCGAGGAGCCGCGAGGTGATTCCCGACACGTTCATCAGGTTTCCCGCGAAGATGAAAAAAGGCACGGCAAGAAAGGCGAAAGATTGGCTTTGGGAAACGATCATCTGGGTGGCGGTCTGGAAGTTGAGATACGGCGAGGACGCAAAATACGCGAACCCCGCGATGCCGATCACAAAGGCGATGGGCATACCCATCACCAAAAAAACAACAAAACAGGTAAGCAATAGACTCATTTTGCGCCTCCTTGAATTTCTTTTTTATTGAAGTTCAAAATACTGCGCCGTATTTTAAGGATGGTCGACAGAACCATCGACAGAGCGGCCGTAACAAGGCTTATCGTAACCAGCGAATAGGGAACCGGTATGGACTGAAATTTCCGAAGGTATTCGGTCAATGCCAGACGGATCCCGAAAATGATGATGAGCGCTAGGGCGCAAAGGACAATGAAATACAACAGTATTTCTATGATCTTTTGAACCTTTTTGGGGAATTGGCGAGTTACGAGGTCAACGCCTACAAGCTGACCGCTTCGCCATGCGATGTCCGCTCCAAGAAAAGCCGTCCATGCGAGAAGCAACAACGCAATATCAATGTTCCATGACATGGAAAGGCGGAAAAAACGCAGGATGGCGGACAAGAAAACCAATGCCACCATGAACATAAATCCTACGCCGCAAACGGCAACTTCGGCCTTGCACAGCGCTCTATATATTTTTCTCATATCTCCTCCAAAAAAAAGCCGGGGCATAGTACCCCGGCTAGCAAAGTCTAAAGTGGGTACACTTTAGCGTTTACAGCCCAAGTTCTCTGAACAATCTGTCTTTCAAACCGGCTGAGAAGCTAAGATCATTATTGGCGTAGAGCGGCGCGATGGCGTCCTGGAATCCGGCTAGATTGACTTCGGTAATGGTAACGCCCTTATCTTTCATTTGCTGATAGTAGGTGTTTTCTTCACTTGCGATAATCTGGCCGTATTTCTGAGCGGTTGCGGTGATGGTGTCAAGGAACAATTTCTTGTCCGCTGCCGGCATGGAACTAATCAGCTTGGCCGAACAAACGAAGGATGTTTGGAGCATATAATGCTTGGTGAGCGCAAGGTATTTGGTAACTTCGTAAATAGCCGAGCCGTACGCGGTAGCGACCTGTACCTCGCATCCGTCCAGCGTTTGCTGTTGGATACCGGGGAGCGTTTCGCCCCACGATATACCGATATTCGCAAACCCAAAGTACTTGGCGAGGGCATTGCCGATGTTGTTACCGAAACCGCGGATGCGCAGCCCTTTGAGGTCCGCGACCGTGCTCACCGGCGTGGTGGTGTAGAAGCTGCGGAAACCGTTGTACATATTGGCCACAAAGGAGATCCCTTAGGCTTCAAGTTTGGCTTGCCATTCTTTGAAGAGCGCGGTATCGGGCAGTTTATCCAAAGCCTTTATATCCGTCAACACATACGGCGCCATCAGGATGTTGAGGTCGGGAATGTTGAATTGGCTTGCCAGCCGTCCGGGGTCGGACGGGACAACCAACGGCACGCCGGTTTTCGCCTGGGTCACCAGGTCGTCGGTATTGCTGCCCAGCGCGCCGTTGACCTGAACGTCGGCTTGAAAACGGCCGGAAGCATTCAGTTTATCCGCTACTTCCTGCATCATCCGGCTTTGACCGGTTGTTGCAGCTTCAGTTCCCGCGAAGGTAACGACAATTTTGCCGCCGCTTGCACCGCTTGAAGAACCATCAGATCCTCCTTTGCCAAATACCGATGCGCTGACCAGTACTGCCAAAAGGACACATAAAATCTTTTTCATCTTTTCTCCTCCAAATAGATTGATATGAAAAATGTTTCGCTCATTTAAGAGCAACTAACATGCTATCATATCTTTTAAAAGTTGTCAAACTTTTTGTCAAACTTTTTTATTTTTTTCGCATTATCCATAGAGAGATATACCGTGCGCGTCCAAAAAATTTTGCAAGTATCCCCCGATGTATAACTCGTCAAACTCCCCATTGGAAAGCCTCGCGGCCCCTCACGGTTATACATACGCTGCTAATTGCGAAAGTAATTTATAAGCCATTATGAAAGCAAAAGCCCTGCCCGCGCGCAACGGTCTGAAGAATTTTTCCCTCCGCGGGGAAAGCTACTTCCTCAAGAGGGGAAACTTTTTCCTCCGGTAGGGAACTTTTTTCCTCAAGAGGGAAAACTTTTTCCCTCCGCGGGAAAAACTTTTTCCTCCGGTAGGAAACTTTTTTCCTCAACAGGGAAAAATCCTGCCTCAATAGGAAGCCTGTTTCAGTTCATGTTGTGCTGCTTCCGGCTTTGCCCTTGCGGGGGGTTTGGAGAAAAATAGGGGGAAATAAAATGTTTTACCCCCTCATGTATTCAGACGGAATTTTTAGGCTTGCCGGTAAAAGAAACAGCGAAAAAGAGCAGCGGTCCATGTGCGTTTTTGTTTTTATATAACTTCCCCTCGTATTCCTCCGGATCAGACGGACGGCCCCGGCAAGCGGAACGGCCGGAAGGGAGCCGCAGCAGGCCCATAGGCACGGCCGTGCCTGCGGGCCGGTAATGTTGCAGGAGGGCCGAACCGTCCCGCGTCCGGGAACCGAAACGCGGGCTCTACGGTACGAGGCGGAAAAGGCCGGGCCCACGGACCGTACGGCTGTTGTACACGTACGCCCGTGAGCGGCAGCCGTACGGTCCGCCATTGAGGTTAATGATGCCGATGCCTGTTTTCTCATGGTGTCCGGGATGTTAGGGCTGAATGCCCTATGCCGGATGAGGTCGAAGCCTGCTCATCCCCGCTTCCGTATATATATCTGCCTGCCGCCGCCGCCAACCCCGACATCAAAGCCGACCTCGCCGATGTCGAAGTCGCCGAAGGCCTCGTCGATACCCTCGACAAGGGCAGCGAACTCAGCTTCACCGATGACTTCGCCTTTTCCGGGACAATTGGCGGCATTCCCTGCCCCATCCTGATAAGCCTGCGGCCTCGTAATAGAGGGAATACGCTCAGCAGCGAGAGTACGATTGCGAATAATAAGGTTACCACCGTCGATACCGGTGAGACGTTTACCATTCCAAGGGGAGAACCGGACGAGCCGCCTCCCGGGTCGCTTCCGAACGTCGATGTAGATATGGTGCTGGACGTTGTGTTGCGGTACCGCGTTTACGAAGGGGGTACCGTGTGGACCATCGCCAACGGTCTTTATGGGGAGCCGGATAATTCCACCGACCCTTCCAAAACCGCTCTTAACGGCGGCATCATAGTCAGGTTCGGCAACGGTTCTTCAGATATCGGCGAGGGCGAGACGGCCGTAAAAGTACGCACACCACTGTAGATACGGTACTGGACATTGCGTTGAAGTACCGCGCTTTCGGCAACCATAAGGGACTCGACGGAATCAGCATTTTAAACAACAGCGCCATGTGGACCATCGCCAACGGCATTTATGGGGATGCGGATAATTCCGCCGGCGATACCCGCCAAAGCGTTCTTAACGGCGGCATCGTGGTCAGGTTCGGCCTGTTCTTCGGGGACCGGCCAGGGTGATACAGTCGTAGAGATACTCCCGACGGGCCTTACGTCGTCGAAAGGTCATTGATGATCGAAGGACCGTCCCCTCCGGGGCGGCCCTTCCTTTTTACCGCAGTCTTGTATGAACTTGCTGCGAAAACCGGAGGGTTCCATAAAAGCCCCCGCGCCCCATGCCATAAAAGCCCAAATCCCCCCTCGTTTTCCCCTCCCCTCCCCTTCTGCACATCATGAGGTCTGTCCTATGCCGGAGGGCTGTCCTCCATTCGGAGGTCTGTCCTATATTCGGAGGTCTGTCCTATATTTGGAGGTCTGTCCTCCATTCGGAGGTCTGTCCATATTCGGAGGTCTGTCCTATACTGGAGGTCTGTCCTATATTCGGAGGTCTGTCTTATGCCGGAGGTCTGTCCTCCATTCGGAGGTTGTCCTATGCCGGAGGGCTGTCCTATATTCGGAGGTCTGACCTATATCGGAGGCATGTCCTATATTTGGAGGTCTGTCCTATATTCGGAGGTCTGTCCTACATTTGGAGGTCTGTCCTATACTGAAGGTCTGTCTTATGCCAGAGGTCTGTCCTACAATCGGAGGTCTGTCCTATGCCAGCGCCATGTGGACCATCCCCTCCGAGGCGGCATTTTCTTTTTACCGCAGTTTTGTATGAACTTGTTGTGAAAGCCGAAGGGTTCCATAAAAGCCCCCGCGCCCCATGCCATAAAAGCCCAAATCCCCCTCGTTTTCCCCTCCCCTCCCCTTCTGCACTATCCTCTGACGTATAACCCGATACATTCGGGAAAGGGGAACGGCACAAACGCCGCGAGAAAGTTAGGCGCAAATGCCGTTGATCCCGTCCACGTTTCGGCAAGATATGCCGCTTCATCAATGTA
>JAITAN010000043.1 GCA_031284105.1 Treponema sp.
CCCGCGGCTTGTAGGACACATCGCGCAACTTGTGGAACACATACCGCAGGTTATGAGGCGTGTCCCTCAGGTTATGGGTCACATCCCGCGAGTTGTGGGACACATCCAGCAGATTGTGGATCGCTTCCCGCGGCTTGTGGGTCATGATGCGCAGAGTGGAGGTCGATTCCCGCGAGTGGGGGGTCATATATCGCAGTTTGTGGGACATGTCCCGCGGCTTGTGGGTCATATTCCGCATCTTGTGGGTCATGTCCCGCGGCTTGTGGGTCTTATTCCGCAGGTTATGGGTCACGTCCCGCGAGTTGTGGGTCATGTCCCGCGGCTTGTGGGTCATATCCCGCAGATTGTGGGTCATGTCCCGCGAGTTGTGAGTCATGTCCCGCGGCTTGTGGGTCATATTCCGCAGGTTATGGGTCATGTCCCGCGGCTTGTGGGTCATATTCCGCAGATTGTGGGTCATGTCCCGCGAGTTATGGGTCATGTTCCTCATGTTATGGATCATATATCGTAGGTTATGGGTCATATCCCGCAGATTGTGGATCGAGTCCCGCGGCTTGTGGGTCATGTTCCGTAGGTTATGGGTCGCGTCCCGCGGCTTGTGGGACATATCCCGCAGATTGTGGGTCATGTTCATCAGGTTATAAATCATATCTCGTAGGTTATGGGTCACGTCCCGCGAGTTGTGGGTCATATATCGCAGATTGTGGGACATATCCCGCGGCTTATGGGTCATATTCCGCAGATTGTGGGTCGCGTCCGGCGAGTTGTGGGTCATATTCCGCAGATTGTGGGACACATCCCGCAGGTTATGGATCGAATCCCGCGGCTTGTTGGACACATATCGCAACTTATGGGTCATATCCCGCGAGTTGTGGGTCATATTCCTCAGGTTATGGGTCGCATACCGCAGGTTATGGGTCGAGTCCCGCGGCTTGTGGGTCATGTTCCTCAGGTTGTGGATCATATCTCGTAGGTTATGGGACACATACCGCAGGTTATGGGTCGCGTCCCGCGACTTGCGGGTCATATCCCGCGGCTTGCGGGTCATGTCCATCAGGTTATGGGTTGCGTCCCGCATCGTCCGGCAGGTGCGCTCTTTGCCCCGTCCCCTCACCGTCTCAGTCGACCGGCCGGAACCCCGGTCCGTCTACGGACGGCGAAACTATAGCGTCCTATTAGGCGGCGGTTTTTTGCCTTAAATAATAATTCCAGCCAATTTCCTCGCCTGCGCCGCCTACAATGATGATTACCATCACGGAAATTACCGTTTCAATCGTTTCCGTTGCGTTACCCGGTACGATATGCGTTCCCCATACATTTCCCGCCATAAACGCGGCAAACGCGAGTAATACGGGAATTATAACCGCCTGAATTAACTTGCGTAATACCGTTTTATGAACGCCGCATACTATGGGAACAGCCATGTTCCTGAAAAACAATATGAATAACAAATAGGCTAATGCCGGCGCCAATGTAGATAACGGAAATACTCTTGCCTGATCGCGGAATATACACAATTCAATGATTATGGTAAAAAGAAAAAAGAGCGGCATTTTTAAACAAAAAACTACGTTTCGTTTCATATATACTCCTTGTACAATACTGTTCCTTAAAATATGCGCCGTTTCCTTACTCTTGCCAAGATCGTCCGGCAGGCGCAGGCGCGACCGTTCCGGCGGGACGGGGGTTGAGCGCCGCGTCTCCATGGCATACTTTTTTTCCCGCGGTATGCCCATGGATAACCGGTCTTCACCGTATTGCACGGCCTGCTCCCGCACTAGGACAAACAGGTTTCATTCACATAACGATTGTTGTTCGCAGCGGGGTCTAATACCTTCAGGGCGGCGGACTTCGGCCGGCCGTAGGCGGCGTTTGGGCCGCGGCATATAAAAAACTTTGCACACGGGCTTTACGCGGCAAAGACCGCGGCCGCAAATATGCGGGCGGAGGCGGGTAGGGGAATGTTTGGGCAAAAGGTCTTCGGCCGCGTAAACGGTCCCGCCATTCCCCGAAATTGCCGCGTCTTCATCAGGGCTTCTATGGGCGCGCATAAACAGAACGGCCGGAAGGGGCGGGCGGCGTTTCTCCGCACGCAACCGCGTTATACCCGATCCGGCAACCCGCGGCGGCCCGCCGGATCGGGTTCCGTCATAACCTGCACGGCAAGAACGTCGGAGGACAATAGAAACGCGCCCGGCCCATACGTCCCGCTTGCGCGTCATGACATTCAGTTTTTCGCAATGCCGTATTTTTTTAACTTCGCATGGAGGTTGCCGGGGTATATGCCGATGGCGTCTGCGGTTTTGCTTATGGTACAATCGTTCTTCCGGTAATGCCAGGTCAAATACTCTTTTTCAAATACTTCCTTCGCCTCGTTGTACGAAAGCGCCGTAATGTCCACGGGAAGCGGCCCCGCTTCTCTGTTTGCGGCCGCGGTTCCGGTAGGTTTCCACAATAAACCGGTAACGATTTTTTTGGTAACGCGGCTGCCTTCAGACAACGCCACGATGCGCTCGGCAAAGTTTCTAAGTTCCCGTATGTTGCCCGGCCAATTGTAGGAAAGCAACGTATCGAGGGCGTCTTTATTAAACGTTATGGATAGGGCTTTTTCGGTACCCATTTTACTCAAGAAATGGGATAGAAGCGCCGGTATGTCATCGGCGCGTTCCCGAAGCGGGGGCATGTAAATCGGAATAACATTAAGCCTGAAAAAGAGATCCTGCCTAAAGCGTCCGGCTTCACATTCTTCTTCTAAGTTTTTATTAGTCGCGGCTATGATGCGGACATCCACCGGTATCGAACGCTCTCCGCCCAAGGGGTCGATTTTCTGTTCCTGTATGACGCGCAGCACCTTCGCCTGAGCCGTACGGGACATGTCGCCGATTTCGTCAAGAAAAAGCGTCCCATGATCGGCCAGCTCAAAACGCCCTATACGATTCGCAACCGCACCGGTAAATGCGCCCTTTTCGTGTCCGAATAATTCGCTTTCGATAAGCGTGTCCGGAATAGCCGCGCAGTTAACCGCCACAAACGGCGCATCTTTTCTGCCGGAATAGTCGTGAACCGCGTGCGCGACGATCTCTTTCCCCACTCCGCTCTCGCCGGTTATGAGGATACGGGAATTACTCGTAGCGGCATGTTTAACCAAAAGCCGCACCTGTTCTATTTCCTTGCTCGTTCCTATGATGATTTCCTGCCGAACACCGATGCTCCGCTTAAGCGAGCGGTTCTCCTCCTTTAGCGCATGGAGAGAAAGAGCGTTCCGGCAAGCGGTAAGCACCTTGTCCAAAGAGAGCGGCTTTTCCAGAAAATCAAACGCGCCCAATTTCACGGCGCGTACCGCCATATCCACGTTGGCATGACCGGAAATCATAATTATCTCAACAAAGGGGTGTTTTTCGCGGATTTCCTCAAGCGCCTCAAGCCCCCCTATGCCGGGCAGCAGCACGTCAAGAAAGATGACGTCAACTTCTTTCTCCGCCAGTATCTCAAGCGCAACGAGCGCATCTTCCGCGCCAAACGCATGGTACCCTTCATCTTCCAGTATAAGCCCCATGGTTTTTCGTATACCCGCTTCGTCATCGACAATAAGAATATTCTTCATGGTAGTACCCGCGCACGAGAAGGGTTAGGTTTTTTTTGCGGCACGCTCTTTGAGTTTGTTCTTAAAGATGGCGTCGGCATCTATTTTCTTGTCCACGCCGAATTGCGGTATGATGCCTTTTCCTTCGATGCTGCGGAATAGTATCGTTCCGGGCGGATCGTACGCCCAACTACTCGCATTATTCAGGAAATAATCCAGCACGGTTATAACGGAAAGCGTAAAGAGGAGCAATGAGGCATTGTACCGCTTTTTTTGCCCCAAAAGAATGTCAAGGCGTCTTGAGATGGGCCCTGCTACTTGAAATTCATACGCTTTCCATGGATTTGCAATTCCTTCACACACGGCGTCCGATTCGGCGCCGCCTGCTTTCATGGCTTTCTCTAATTGCTCGTACACAAGGGTAAGGTTTTTACGTAATTTTTGTACTTTGCGGTACAACGAGAAAGAGCCTTTTTTTCTGAAAGTGAGGGCGGTCGCCGAGTTCTGAGCGGTATAGTGCAGATGAGGAAAAAAATAGAGACGTTTTGCAAAGTACATTTCGTCAAGCAAGCGCCGCGCAAAAGGCGATGTCCGCGCATCCGCCGATTTAGCCAGTACCTGGCAGTATTCGCTTAAACGAGACACGTACTCCTTGTCAAGACTGACGTCAATATAATCATGCCAGTTGTTTATGATATCGGCCATTTCTTCTTCCACCTTCTCGCCGTCTTCACTGTCGCTTATGGCGGTAAACGTCATGGAACGCATCCCGATAAGGAGCTCCTCAATAATATGCGCAAGAATAATCAATTG
The DNA here is from genome assembly GCA_031284105.1 of Treponema sp. GTDB lineage: Bacteria > Spirochaetota > Spirochaetia > Treponematales > Breznakiellaceae > JAIRKH01. The sequence continues at coordinate 4,397 of JAITAN010000043.1, forward strand.
CAGCATGGGGTCTGTCGGTGCGATGAGTTCGTACCCTTTTGTCATCTGTAGAATGTCTCTGAAATAAGGGTACAGATCGGGATAATCGGACAGTTTATCCCAGCCTGCTTCCGGAAACATGATTTCAAGATTATACAATCCCTTCTCAATAGTTTTCTTCTCCGCCGCAATAGCTTGTTTTCGCGCTTCTTCACGTTCGTCCTTTGCGCCGGCTTGAGCGGCTTCATCATTTGTTTCATGCTGCGCTTCCCCTTCCTGCCGGGGATCCTTTTTTACGGTAACCAGTACGTCCGCCGGCGCGATTCGCTCGGATTCTTTGACATTGAGCAGCGCCAGGATACGGTTTTTCCGCTCCACAAAGAGGCGGTCATAGGTAAAATACCTATTAGAGACGAGTTTCATTAAAAGCGGGTAAAGCCGGAAGTGAATATCCTTGCGGATCGCCATAAACGCGGACAAGGTATTTTTCACCAACTCCTGGTACTTGCTTGCCTCCACAGGGTTTTCTATAAAAAGCTGCGTATAGAGGAGTTTATAACTACCTTTTATGTGAATGTCGGGGCTTAAATCCTCCAAAATAAAAAGCGGCTTGTAGATTGCCTGTAGGATAGCGGTAAAGTCTTTCACTCTCACGTTTCTGGGATGCGCCTGCATTTTCGCTATATCGCCCGCTATCCGTTCAATATTCCAATGCCTGATGGTATCGAGTACCGAATAGGCAAAGGGCGAGACCTTTCTCATTTGTTCACTACGACCGGCGTTGTTCCGCGGAAACAAGGTTCTTGTAGAGACGACAAGGGTCTCTATTACCTTGTAGTATTCATTCATCCTTTTATTGACAAAAACCGGAGCGACTAAATCCACCTGCCTCGTAATAAAAAAAAACAGGGACTTCACGGCATGCATCGGGATTTTTATATCAAAATCGGGTTCAGATGCCAACTTATCCATTTTGAACCGTTCAATATAACTTTGCGTCAATGGTTTTAAAGGATCGTCATCCGGATCCACTATTTGTATGTCCGAAGAGTCTTTTACGGCCGATTGTTCATCAGGTTTAAGTTCGATCCGGCGTTTCGGCGTCTTCGGACCGGATTTTGACCCCGGTCGTGAACCGGCCGCTGTTTTTGCGCCCGCAGCCTTTGCGGACGCCGGTTTTGCCTCATTAGGATCGACATTCCGTTCTACGCCGACCTCCCCGCCCAGCAGCTTGGACACTCGTTGCGCTTCATCACGGGTAACGCTACCTAAACGTCTACGCACCTTGTCCAATTCACCCGGAGCGTAGATTGCTTTTTCTTTTCCCATATTACACCCTCATATACAGCTTTTGCCCCAAACCGCAGAGGTTATGAACGTGTATTTGTTCTTCCTCTGAAGTAACCAACATACCATTATAATACCCAAAGGGTATATTATACTCCGCATGTGTTAAATATAAATTTAATTCATTACAAACCGGTTCTTTTGGAGTAAATACAAGGTCTATCATACCCTCCATGTCTTGAATGATCCAGTCCGATTGAATCCCATTAGGCTGAGTTATACGCACGGGCGGCAAGGGCGTTAATTTGCCTTCGACCCAGAGCGCGTTTTCGTTATTTTTAAACGTTTCTTTTGCTTGATTCTCCGCTATGCTGAAGCCGTAATACCGGTATGTTTTTTGACCGGTTTGATCTTTCGGCACAATGTATCCGAAAGCATTGCACCATGTTGAATGCATCCGGTAAGGATAATAACCCTTGTAATCGAAAAAAAGCCCTACGGTTTTCGTGCCGTTAAGCGACAGATGCCGTCCGCCAAAGACCATATCGCCCCGTACTCGCGAGAACGCTTTGTAAGAATACATAGACCGCGCTTCTGAAAACAGCAGACTTACCGCCATCGGTTCAAGTTTCGTTTCATCAATCTCGAATTCCAGATGTGCGGTAAACGAAGGACGTGAATAAGTCGGTTCGATATCAAGATCGACCTTTACCATGTTCGCGTCAAGCCAATCGTGGATACGAAAAAATATCCCATACGAACGGCTGTCAACCGAGGCGTTAGAGAGCGTAAGAGGCATCCGCCAGCCTGAAAACGGCAGTATCTTGCGGTACCAGAGTTGCTGTCTACTTTCTTTGTCGTAGAGGAACACCTGCGCCCATCGGTAGAACTTTACATTACTCAAAGTCGCCTCAAGCAGGAAACGTTCATCTTGCACCAGAAAACTCTGCCATTCCTTGATACGGGAGTCGTTCAAAGCTTTCGGCAGGGGTTTAGAAAAAGGTCTATGAATATCGAGAAGATTAACATATTCAAAAGAATGTTTCCAAGTTCCGGCAACTGGAATCCCGTTCACAACGGGAGTAGGTATAGATTCTTGAATTACCCTCGTATACACTATGCATTCTCCTGCATACTCCTGTCAACGCCGACTACAAAATCCGGCTTCTCAATGTTGAGAATACGCACACCCTGCGCAGTCCTGCCCATGACCCGGATAGAATCAACCTTGAGCTTAATAGATTTGCCATGAGTTGTGATACACATGATCTCGTCGTTTTCAAACACGTTTACACATCCTACGAGTCCTCCTGTTTTTTCGGTAACCGTGTATATTTTCTGTCCGCCGGTGCCTCGTCCGTGTGGAGAGAATTCTCTAAATTCGATACGCTTCCCGTAGCCATATTCGGAAAGGAGCAGCATGGTTTCACTTTCCTTTACCTTGAGAACACCGGTGAGTTCATCGTCTTCACCGAGTCTCATGCCTATAACGCCCCGCGAAGCCCTGCCCATTGCCCGTACCTGATCCTCATGAGTACGGAGCGCCTGCCCCTTGCGGGAAATCAACACCACCTCATCGGAACCGCTGGTAAGGAGGGCGCTCACGAGTTTATCGCCCTCGTCAAGGTTAATGGCGCGAATCCCCTTGGTCTTGGCGTTGACAAATTCGCCTGTCATCACCTTCTTGACAACACCGCGCGCTGTTCCCATAAAGAGGAAACAATCTCTGGAAAACTCCTTGAGCGAAACCGTCGCCGTAACGTCTTCATTGAGAGATACCGGCAAAAGACTCTTGATATGCGAACCTCTTGCCGTACGAGAGCCTTCGGGCAGTTCATGTACTTTAAGCCAGTACGCCTTGCCCTCGTTGGTAATAAACATGACGTATTCGTGGGTCGAGGCGACAAATATCTGCTTTACAAAGTCGTCTTCCGCGAGTTTTGCGCTGATTGCACCTTTTCCGCCACGTCCTTGATTCCGGTACGCGGATACCGGCACTCGCTTAATGTATCCAAGGTTGGAAATGAGAACCACCATGTCCTCTTTCCTGATGAGGTCTTCAATATCAATGCTCTCGATCTCTCCGTCAACAATTTCCGTACGCCGCGAGTCCCCGAAGCGTTCGGCAATATTGCGCGTCTCATCCTTTATAACGGAGAGCAACTTCTGTTTGTCTGCCAGTAGGGACTTGAAATAGACTATCTGCGCCTTTAACTCGGCTAACTCACCTTGCAGTTTCTCAATTTCGAGGCCGGTAAGCCTTCCCAGTCGCATTTCTACGATTGCATGGCTCTGCGCTTCGGATAAGGTGAACGTAGTTTCCAGGGTATTTCTGGCTATGTTTATATCCCGTGATGTCCTAATAATATGTACAACATCGTCTATGTTTGACATGGCAATGACCAAACCCTCCAATATATGCGTCCGCTCTTCGGCTTTACGAAGGTCATATTGGGTACGGCGGGTAACCACATCTACACGGTGATCTACGAAGTACACAATGAGCTCCTTGAGCGTCAGGGTTTTAGGCTTGCCGTTCACGAGCGCGAGGTTTATGATACCGAAGGTGGATTGCAGCGCGGTTTTTGAGAAAAGCTGGTTCAGTACGAGCTTCACCACCGCATCTTTTTTGAGATCAATGACGATACGCATACCGTCGCGGTCAGATTCGTCGTTGGCATTGGCAATGCCGTCAATTTCCTTGCTTCGCATCAACATGCCGATACGCTCCATGAGGGTAGCCTTGTTCACGCCGTAGGGAATTTCATTGAAGATAATGCTTTCTTTGCCATGCTTGCTCATCTCAATGGTGAACTTGCCGCGTATCAGCAACTTGCCCTTGCCGGTCTTGTATGCTTCCCGTATGCCTTCACGCCCAAAAACGATGCCGCCCGTTGGAAAATCCGGTCCGGCAATATAGTACATTAACTCCTCTATTGAAATATCATTATTGTCGATATAGGCGCAGACAGCCTCACACGTCTCGAGGAGGTTATGGGGCGCCATATTTGTCGCCATGCCTACAGCGATACCGCTTGAGCCATTCACCAGCAGATTTGGCACGGCGGCGGGCAGCACCGCCGGTTCTTTCAGAGATTCGTCATAATTGGGAATAAAGGACACGGTTTCTTTACCCAAGTCAAAAAGCATTTCATCTCCCAGACGGGAGAGTTTTGCCTCGGTATAGCGAGATGCGGCAGGCGGATCTCCGTCGATAGAGCCAAAGTTGCCCTGTCCCTGTACTAGAGGATATCGGAGAGAAAAATCCTGCGCCATGCGTGCAAGCGCATCGTACAAGGATGCATCCCCGTGCGGATGGTACTTACCCATAGCATCGCCCGTGATGCGTGCGCTTTTTTTAGTTGCGGCATTAGGACGTAGCCCAAGTTCATCCATGGAATAAAGCAGTCTACGGTGAACGGGTTTTAAGCCATCCCGCACATCCGGGAGCGCCCGCGCCACTATAACGGACATGGCATAATTCAAATATGCAGTTTTAACTTCGTCTTCTATCGCAATCGGAATAATTTTTCCATTTTTTTCTCCAGTTGCGCCGTATGAGGTTTCTGTATCTACCACTTTGTTTCCTTAATTTTAGGATTAAACCGGTTTCATACCATTTTGAAAACCGGCTGTCCAACTATTTTACTACAGTATAGTACAAAAAATAGTTTTTGTCAAAGGTATTATGTATTTTAGAAGTCATAAAAAGAGGGGAAGAATTTTCAAGAAAAAGTGAGAAAAAGAGGTTATGGGGGTTGACAAAAGGAAGGAGATATGATAAGGTCATACAACCTTCGGGGCAGCACGGCGAGCAAGAAAAGAGA
>JAITAN010000066.1 GCA_031284105.1 Treponema sp.
CGCATACGGCGCAAGGTTTTTCTTTGTACCAGCCATGACGAACTTGACCGCCCGTTTACCGTGTTGATCTATCTATCCGGCATTTGTATTGCTTTCCGTTGCGCGAACACGCGCCGGCATTGCGGCCGATTCCGGCATCGCGCTGAAGGCAATGCCGGTCCGGCATTATGATCGATTCAATGCCGGCATTGCCGTCGGCATCGCCGTCAGTTCGGGATTGGTGCGGTAGGCCGGACCTTATGGGCGCGCCCCAGCCCTTGTTCGAGGGAGCGGCGCGCCGCACGGTTAAAAGCCGCGATCCCCGTCCCTTGTTTTTTTTATTTGGGTATGCTATGGTAGAGCATTGAAAAAGGAGCATATTTTATGGAAAACAAACCTTTGTACGCAGTAGATGAGAAGCCGCCGTTTGTGCAAAGCGCTTTCTACGGCTTGCAGCATCTTTTGGCTTGTTTCGGCGCGACGGTGCTTGTGCCGATTCTGGTAGGCGTCAATCCGCTCTACGCGATTTTCAGCGCGGGCGTGGGAACCCTTCTGTATTTGATCATTACCAAGTTCAAGGTGCCGAACTTCGTGGGCAGCTCATTCGCGTTCATCGCGCCGGCGATTCTGGTGCTTGGGCAATACGGACCGGGGTATCTGGCGGGAGGCGCCATTGTATCGGGCGTGTTTTACTGCCTCATAGCCGCGCTGATCTATGTAATCGGTCCAAAGTGGATTGGAAAAGTGCTGCCCCCTGTGGTAATAGGACCGGTCGTTGCGGTCATTGGACTGGCGCTGGCCGGGACTGCTATTGATATGGCGTCGAAAGGGGTTGACGGTAATTACAGCATCTACGCGCTCATCATCGCCGCCATCACGCTCCTCATCACCATTCTTGCAAATTACTCAAAAAATCAGTTCATTTCAAGCATTTCGATCATACTAGGGCTTGCCGGCGGGTACATCATTACATTCCTTTTGGGGCGCATACATCCGAATTTCGCGTTTATTTCTTTTGAGGTAATCAAGAACGCGCCGTCAATCAATCTGCCCGTATTTATAGTCCCCCAATTTAACATTGCGGTTATCGTTACCTTTGCCATCGTTTCGTTTGCGACTATCTGCGAACACATCGGGCATACCATCGTAACGGGCGACATTGTCGGCAAGGACTATGTGAAGGAGCCGGGTTTGCACCGGACAATAGCGGGAGACGGAGTCGCGACCGCGGTCGCGGGCGTATTCGGCTCGGTATGCAACACAACCTACGGCGAGTCCCTCGGCGTGTTGTCAACCACACGGGTTTATTCGGTGTTTGTGTTTATCTTTGCCGGCGTCATTGCGGTACTGCTCTCCCTATTCGGCAAATTCGGCGCATTTTTGCAAGCGCTGCCTACGCCGGTACTTGGGGGCGTGTGTATCCTGCTTTACGGCAGCATTGCGGTGAACGGTCTGAAACAACTGGTTATCAATAAGGTGAATTTTGATGAAAAGCGAAACCTGATCATCGCTTCGATCATCTTTATTCTGGGCGTAGGCGGCAGCAAAATCTCCGTTCCCATCGGCGGCTTTACCTTTGAGCTGGGCGCTATTGCGGTTGCCGCGCTGGTAGGCATCATTCTGAATCTTATCATCCCGCAAACGGAAAAGCGTGCATAGCGCCGGCCGCGGGACGTACGGAAAAAATATCATCCCGCAAACGGAAACGCATGTATGGCGCCGGTTGCGGGACACAAGGAAAAAGAGGAAAAAATGAAAACAATAATACTGGGAACGTCCGGACTTCATGTTCCGGCAATCGCCATCGGGTGTATGAGGCTCAACGGGCTTGACAAGACAAAGGCTCAACATTTCATTCAAACGTGTATTGATCTGGGCGCGAATTTCTTCGATCACGCGGACATTTACGGACGCGGTACCTGCGAAACGCTCTTTGCGGAGGCCATAGGCATGAATCCCCTTGTCCGCGAGAACGTCATCCTGCAATCAAAATGCGGCATACGACCCGGCATCGCCTTTGATTTTTCAAAAGAACACATCCTCGCCTCTGTTGACGGTATTCTGAAACGGCTTAACACCGATTACCTTGACGCGCTGCTCCTGCACCGTCCCGACGCGCTTGTGGAGCCGGAAGAAGTGGCGGACGCCTTTACCGCGCTCTATAACGCGGGTAAGGTCCGCGTATTCGGCGTTTCAAACCAGAACCCCATGCAGATACGGCTTCTTCAGAAATACGCGCCGCTGCCCATTGCCGTAAACCAGCTCCAGTTGAGCATTACCAATGCGAACATGATTTCTCAGGGGCTTCATGTCAATATGCTTGACGATGCGGCGGTGAACCGGGACGGCAGCGTACTCGACTTCTGCCGGCTCAACGACATCACCGTTCAGGCGTGGTCGCCCTTCCAGTACGGCTTCTTTGAAGGGGTGTTCTTGGGCAGTGAAAAGTTCCCGAAGTTGAACGCGAAAATTGACGAAATCGCGGAACGCTACGGCGTGTCGAACACGACCATAGCGGTTGCGTGGATTCTGCGGCATCCGGCGCACATTCAGCCCGTTACCGGCAGCATGAATGAAGCGCGGATTAAAGATTGCGTTAAAGCGACTGAAATCACCTTGACGAGGGACGAATGGTACGCTATATACATGGCTGCGGGAAACACGCTGCCGTGAACGTTGCCGGTTTGCATTGCGGCGAGACGCGGCGTGCGCTTCGTGAGTTGCGACGCGGGTGAAGCCGGCATGATAGGACCAATCGTAAATGCTCTTGCCGTTGCGGTATGTTCTCTGATCGGTTGTTTTATGGTCCGGGGCATACCGCAACGTTTTGAAGAAATCATCAAAAAAGCCGCGGGGCTTGCCGTTGTATATATCGGGCTTAAAGGGGCGTTCGAGAGCCGGCATACCTTGCTGCTCATTATGAGTCTGGTCATAGGCGCGGTCATCGGAGAATATATCAACATTGATTTGCGTATGAACCGGTTCGGCGGCTGGGCTGAAAAGAAGTTCGGTATGAGCGGCGGTACATTCTCGAAAGGTTTTGTGTCCGCAAGCATTCTTTTCTGCACCGGTTCAATGGCGCTTGTCGGATCCATTCAGAGCGGTCTTCAGGGCAACCACGAGATGCTTTTCGCAAAATCCATTCTGGACGGGTCCATGTCGATTGTGTTCAGCGCATCTATGGGCATAGGCGTGCTTTTCTCCGCCATTCCGGTACTGGCGTATCAGGGCGGTATCGCGCTTGCGGCAAAGGCGATCAGCGGCCTGCTTACCGCGGACATCATCACGGAAATGTCCGCAGTAGGAAGCCTCGTCATTACGGCTATTGGTTTTAACTTTCTGAGTATCAAAGAAATAAAAGTCGCAAACCTCATACCCGCCATGTTTATACCGTGGATATGGCTGGGTATAACCGGACTGTTTTAACCGGACGGCGCGCGGCCGTCTTCAATATGCGTGTTTTCAAGGCGGCGGCGAACCGGCCCATGAGCCGCGGTTCACAACACAATTCGTAGCTTTTTGAAAGAGAATTGCGATAAATTTCAAGGAATTGCCGTACCGGACCGCGGGTTTCGCTGATTGGGGTCCGATGCGCCTCGAAAGCCGTCAAGATCGGAATTATGGTCATTTGAGAGGCGAAAGTATAGTACATATAGTCGGAATACGGCATAAAAGCGCTTTCCTGTGGGAAAGGATACGTCTTAGCTGTTATACCGACTGATTTCGGCGGTATACCGTAGATAGTTCCGGTTATAATGCGGACGCCGCCGGTCATACCGTTTAATGAAGACGGTATGACCTAAAAGCTTGGGCGTACTTTCGCGTAACGTTTCGGCTGTATATGACAAAAAGAATTCGCGTTGCCGATTGTATTGGCGTGTTATTCCTTCGGGAAAACAGGCGGTGTACTACTACGCCTATGACGAGAATGACAAACGCCTGGGCGGATGGTCTATCGGGGAAGCCGCCATGACCGCCGCACGCCTTAAATGCAACCGCCTGCGGATTCATTAGAGAAGCGTTGGGAGAGCAAATATGGGGCAGTCCGGGCGGGGCGCAAAATTGCGGTCCTCGGTAAGGGGGCCGGTTTTGAGCCGTTAAGTTTTATCCCGAAATGGTAAAACTGTTTGAACTGAAACGGTGCAACCTTTATACCATTCTTGCAACGTACAGCATATCGCCACGGGTGGCGAATATCAACGACAAGTCTATTTCCAGCAAAGACAGGGGGAAACAAAGTTTCCTTCGAGCAACACGCCGCTTTCTGGAAATACACGTTAATTCCTATCCTTCCCCAATTTGAACAGATACTTGAGAGCCAGTTCTTTATGCGGTTCGGCCTGAAAGAATCAGGGCGTATTTGATTTGTGGGACATACCGGAACTACAGGACGGCGAAGATACATCGGACTAAAGTCCGCGAGCAGGCGGGATATTGCGGAGATAAACATCAGATTAAAAGCAATCAATGGCGTGTTGAAAGAACGGGATAAAGACGCAAAACCCTGGGGTGATGTGTGGTACAGGCAAAGAACATGATCCCCACCGGCAAGAGGGATGAAACACCATGACCGCGGGCGGGACGCCGGTTATCCGCAGGGCAAAAAATATGCTCCCCGTCTGTAAGTATTACCTGAAAGCCGTTGGTTTTCAGAATGCAGTTTTGACCTCGGAGGAAATAGACAGCTTGAACTTTGTTATCAACGAACAGAAACTCCGGTTGGTGTTTATCGAGCGTTGTTTTTATGAGGCGGTTACGCCGTATATGATCGGGCGGTTGCTGCGGGATTTCCCGAAACTGCGGCTCGTGGCGTTTTCCATTGGCGAATTCCCCGATGACCTGACGATGTGGTTTTACTTTCATGGTGTAAAAATTATATCAACTTCCGGGATGGGATGTGCGAATTTAAGCGGGGCATACGGAAGATTTTACGGGCAGGGGAATTCCACTTCAAGAAGGTACAGCGGCGTATTGACTGCGGTCAGGAATTCCGAAAGTTGCCTACAGTTTTACCAAACGGCAAATAGAGGTTTTGATACTGGTCTGCAACGGCTTTACCTCTGATGAGACGGGAGAAATGCTGCATATCAGCACGCGGCCGCTTCCGGTTTGTGTTCCGGGCCGGTTCCACGGCCCGTTCCTTAAACTCTTTCGTAAAAACGCTTCTTTCTCCCATGATTCTTCCTTCTTTGATCATAGGCTTAACTTCCTGTCCTTTCAAGCGGGGGAGGTTCAACCCCCGCCTTGGAGGGACATCGCCCCTCGCGTTAGAAGGCGCA
>JAITAN010000179.1 GCA_031284105.1 Treponema sp.
TTGCTTCAACCGTTGTTGTTTTGAAAGATTCCCCGCACTCTTTTTAGAAAATCCCTCCAACAATTCATTTCCGGCGGTTTCTCTATAGTTCCATTGCCGCGCACGGGGCGGATACGCAAGCCGGAGGTTTGCAGCCCTGCAAAACCGCGGGCGGAGTGCGGCGCGGGCGCCTCGATTTCGGGAACCGCGGCCGGCGCGGGATGCGGCGCGGGCGCGGCGCCGCGGACCGGTATCCTCAAGGCTTCCCGGCCGTTGCAGGTCATCGCGTCGTTGTTCCGTACGTTGTTCCTCATAAACGCCTCCTCCGCGTGAACGAGCGGCGCGTTCTTTTCGTTCTTCGCCCGCGCGTCCGGCTTGGCGCAGGGCGCGGTTCGGCGCAGCTCGCGGAGGGTTCTCACTCCGGTATGCAGGGTTTGAATCTCCGCGCGCTTGTCTTCCGGCAGGTTTCATTCGACGTTGCGGGCCGCGCCCGCGGCGGTACGGCTGCCGCGCCGCGCCGCAAAGTCCGCTTCTTTATCGGGCGCGCGGCTCATACGCGCCTCCTTTTATGAGGATTATATATGCCGTTATCCGGCATGATACCGGTCTTATTCGATGGTATACGAGTCTTCCCCGATGGAGTAGCGCCCTTCCCCGGCCGGGTAACGGTCTTCCCCGGCCGGGTAACGGTCTTCCCCGACGGGGGAACGGTCTTCCCCGACGGGGGAACGGTCTTCCCCGATGAGACGGCGGCGCAGCGCACCCGCGGACGATGTATGCCCGTGTTACGCGCGTCTTTGTATAGAACATGATTATTAGTTACCGCAGTACACCGGCTTATAGAAGAGTGCGGGGCGGAGGAGGGGCGGTAATAACGCCGCTATCGCGGATAACAACCCGTGCGGCGTTTGACGGAACAGTCGTACCATACGCGGAATGGAATACCCGCGGCTTCATGCCGGAAAAATAATGCGCCCGCGAGCCTCGTTTGAAGGGTTCGCAAAAGGCGGCTCAACCGCATTGTTGGAAAAGCAACAGACATCCCGTAAGGCTTTAGAATATCGAACACTTTTATCAAAAGAATAGTAAGGCAAAAAAACAAATAACGCCGGAATGCAACGCAGACTCATAAAACGCAGGCGCTTTTACCGCGCCCGCGCACAACGATGGCGTTCCGGCGTATACTCTCTCCGTATAATTTAAGGGGTGATACGTGAATAATGCGAACGCTGCCTTACCTATAGATAGAGATTAACAAGGTCTTTGACATAACTCCCGTTATCAACAGGTTCCCCGATAGCGGCAAACTTCCATTTCCCGCCGTCACGGTAAAATTCACCGAATATCATACCTGTTTTACCGCTGTAATTTTCAGAGAGATCGTATTTAAACAATTCCTTATCCGTAGATGCATCTACGGCGCGGATAAAAGCATTGTTTATCAAACCAAAATGCTGCTTTTTCTCTTTGCCCTTGTAGATGCTTACCGCAAAAACAATTTTTTTGAACTTGTCAGGTATGCGGTTTAGTTCGACTATTATTTGCTCGTCATCCCCTTCACCTTCGCCCGTTATGTTATCCCCGGTATGGTGTACCGCTTTTGAAGAATGTTCGAGATTACCGAAATAAACAGTATCTTCAATACCGTTTGTTTTGCCATTGGATTCGCAGAGGATTGCAATAGCATCACAGTCAACGTTGCTATCTTCTTTGCGCGCGCCTATCCGAGGGGTTTCCGCTACATCCCAGCCAAGTCCGACAATCACTTTACTCAGCGTTCCGCCGCCGTCTTTTGAGAGGTCAACTTTCTGACCTTTCTGTAAATTTACCGACATTTTACTTCTCCTAAATATTCTTTAAAGTCCGAAATTATTGCACAGCGCCTGTAATCCGCCCTCAAAGCCGCTGCCGACAGCAGTGAACCTCCACTCGCCGGAATGTCTGTACAATTCGGCGGCTACAACGGCGGTTTCTATCGAATAGTCTTCGCTTAAATCATAGCGGATTAATTCACTATTGGTTCTCTCGTCAAGAACACGGATATACGCATTGCTCACTTGCCCGAAATTTTGTTTGCGGGCTTCCGCTTCGTGTATCGTAACGGCAAACGAAATCTTATCAATATCCTGGGGAACAAGCGATAAATCGACTTTGATCTGTTCATCATCGCCTTCGCCTTCTCCGGTTCTATTATCCCCTGTTGACCAAACGCTACCGCTTGAGTGTTTTAAGTTATTGTAATATACAATATCGTCCGCGGTACTGACTTTTGAGTTTTTAGTAAGCAGGAACGCTGTCGCATCCAAATCAAAGTCCGAGCCGCCGTCGTACTTATTGGTATCCCAGCCAAGCCCTACGGTTAATTTTGATAAACCGGGATTGCCTTTGGTCAGGTCTATTTTTTGCCCTTTTTTCAAGTTTATAGCCATAAATCCCTCCTGTCCTTATACATCGACGCCGTAGTTTTTGCACATTGACGCCAAATTGCCTTTAGATCCGCTGCCTATTGCGCTAAACTTCCATTCGCCGCCTTCACGGTAAATTTCACCCGCAATGACCGCCGTTTCAACAGAGAAATCTTCGCCAAGATCATAACGAATCAACTCTTTGTTTGTATCGTCATTGACTATCCGAATATAGGCGTTGTTTACCATACCGAAATTTTGTTTGCGGGATTCCGCTTCGTGAATGGTAACGGTAAAAACAACCCTTTGATAATTTGAAGGGATTTTGTTCAGTTCAATTCTTATCCATTCGTCATCGCCTTCTTCGCTGCTTCCGCCTGTTGTGTCATCGGGAGAATGATGCACGGCGCCGGAAAAATGTTCCAAGTTATGGTAAAACACAAAATCAGCGTCCTGAGTAACTCTACCATTTTTGTCTAATAGAAATGCCGATGTATCCAAATCAAAATCGGCTCCTCCGTCGTACTTGTTGGTATCCCAGCCAAGTCCGACCAATACCTTTGACAGACCCACGTTTCCTTTGGTCAAGTCAACTTTTTGCCCTTTTTGCAAACTAACAGCCATTACAGCCTCCAATATATATAAAACGTCCACCTTTATATAGGTGTACAGCCTAAGCTGTCTTTTTTACCGCCCGAAACCTAAATGAGCTACGGGTTTGATTCCAATGTTAGCCGCCCCTTGGTGTTTATATAATAATACGCACCCTCTTTAAGGGACACTTTTGCCGGTATGCAATTTTTTATAAAACCCGGCAAATTTCCGGTAATACCAAATACCTCTTTAATAACCGGCTCATTATCTTTTGGCATTGCTCTCTTTTCATTGAAATAATGAAAATTCGGATATAAGGAATCGTTGTTAATCAACACATAAGGCGCCGTCATATAGATTCCTTTCTTTTCAAAGCACAGTTTAACTTGATCTCCCCCCTGAAGTTTTCTTTGATAGGACTCTCCATTTATGTCTAAAAAAATATCCTCCGGATAATTATTCCTCCGGTTCTCGCGCAGTTTCTGTGAAGAATAAAGAGTTGATATATCATCTTTGTTTGGTGGAATATCGGGAGAAACTTCGCTTCTTTCGGAAATAACCGGAACGGATGGGGTTTTAACCGCCGAAGTATTAGTCAAACCAAAATAAGGGCCGGCTTCATGGGGAGATTGGCTTCTAACAGGTTGTTCATTTTCCGGTCCGGTTTGACGGGTTGATCCAAGACTTGTTTTTGCCGGGCCGGGAGAACCTTCACTTCTTGCGGAAGCACCCGGAACGGATGGGGTTTTAGCCAATGAAATAGTGGTAAAACCTTGATGGGTTGTTCCAGGGCTTGTTTTTGCCGGGCCGGAGTTAGTCTTTAATGATTTTAGTTCGCGTGTAAGCTCGGTTCTTGTCTTTTTTAATTCGTTTAATAGAATGTAGACAAACGCCACAAGAGCAATGTTTAACAGTATAAGAAATAGAAATAAAAAGAAGAAAGTTATGTTCCAACTATTCTTCTTTGAATCGGCAGGTTCCGATTTGTCAGGTTCTGTGGTTTTACCCGTCGAAGCATCTGTTGTGTCGCCGGTATTTTCGATGGGTACGATGGGCGCGGCGGGCGGATCGGCAGATGTTCCTCCGGCGGCAGCACCGTTATTATCTGACTGACTTTCTTCATTCTCTCCCTCTGCATTAAGGGCCGAATCGGCAGATATACTTTCGGTAGGAGCATCATTACCCGACTTACTTCCATTCTCTTCCTCTGCATTGAGGAAAGAACAAACAAAAAGCAACAAAAGACAAAAATATATTTTCATTCTCTCCCTCTGCTGTAAAAGTTTATGGCGCTTGAGTATGCTATTTTGTAAGCAAAAAGAGTTTTTATGATTTCTTTGTCGGTAACAGAACCGGACGTTGCATACTCAAGCGCTTTGCTGTAATACCTATTAAACAACTCATTGTCATTTATTACGCCGTCGGCATCGGGATGCGGCTTCTTGACATTAAACAGCTTGCCCGGAGAAACATTGTTGTCATTCTTGTCAAGCACTTCCCATTTCTTTACGGCTTGGGCGTTCTTTAGGAATCTGATATAACCGCCGCGTAATTCACCTTTAATTTCTTCGGTATTAACCACGTTTGAATTACTTAACTCATAATGGTCTTCTGCTTGCTTTTTCATATTCTTAGCGGCGTCTATCAGATCGTTCTGTATATCGTCAATTAACCCGCTTGCGAGCATATTACCGTTACTACTACTTCTTTTATCGATAGTACATCCGCGATGTAGAACATTTTTCCAGCTAAAACTACCGGATTCTTCTTTCATAAGAGAACTTCCACCACCGAAAAGACGAATATCAAAATAACCGTCTTCATCTTCGGGAAAGTCATTCGGATATTGCCTGATGAGGCATTTTAAAAGAAGAATCTCCGTAAGGTAGCAAATATCAAAAAGATTTTGCAATGTGCATGGTATCGTGTCCCGCTTGAAATTAGCCATCAGGCATAAAATATCCCGCCTGACATCCTCCGGTACTGCTTCTTTCTTTGCTTTTTTTGCGTTTTCAACTTGCTTTTCGAGCCTTTCTACGGCTTCTTTACTGCCTTGCGCCTCGATATTAAACAGGCTTTTTACATTTTTTATACCTGAAATTTGAAGATAATCCCAAATGGGCTGAATGATGATTTGACGCCCGGCAAAAAGCACCGATTCGTTGCCTATAAGCTTAATTTGATTTCCTATTTTTTTAAACAAGGCAAAATCTGTAGTAAAATCACCGATGTCAATTATTGCAGCGCCAGAAACGGTATCAAAATTACCAAGAGCCTTTAAATGATTGGCAATGGCGAGGGATTCAGGCAGATACATTTTGAGTTCAATCTTGATATTCGGAAATAGCGACTGGAATTTCTTTATTGAAGCCTCCCATGCCATTTTTAACGGGGTATAGCGTTCAATCAGATAGGCTAATCGCAGTTCGATTTCTGAACATTCGAGATGTATAGCGCGGTCAATAATCATTGAAAGCATACCTTGTGCAAGGAGGCGCATGGCTTTTGGGTCTGCGCCGGCCTTAACATCGGATAGAATCTCTCTTGTACTTGCCTTAGTAATGCTTTCCGGATCAAGTAAAAGCAGCTTGCCGGACCTGTAAAGAAGAATATCATCTTTACCTTTATCACGGTATTCATTTGTCGTTAGAAGCCCCATGGGGATTTTTCCGCTAACGGTGTCGGCCCGGTTTTCTTCCAAAAAGCACATGGCGGCAAAGTCTACGTCCTGTTGAACGGTTCCAAGGGTTGTTAATTTAACGCTAAGAGACTGCCACTTTTCGGCAAAGATTTCTTTGTCCACATCGGTATGCCCCACTTTTTGGAATAAAACAGCGCTTCTTGAACTTCCGACATCAACGGAAACTATTATTTTTCCATTTGGCTTTTCTTTTAAAATAAAGTTAGGAGTGTTAAGAGACGGCTTCTCCGCTTGTCCCATCCTAACGGGGAGGGCGCCCAGCCAATCTCCTGTTTTTGTATACACACCAAGCCATTGTGGAATTTCACCGCTATATACCGTATAATTTTCTCTGATATCCTCAAATTTAATATCTTCTTTTATTCCGAAAAATAAGATGTCTTTAAGTTCAAAAGTTTCATCTTCTGTACTGCTTGCAAGAGGAGACGGAATGTCGGTTTTAGGATCGAAGTCCCGTCTTACTATCCAACCATATTGAGGAACAGGTCCATAGACGGAAAGAGACGGGAAATACTTAACAAAACGCATCTGTTGATCCGAATAGGTTTTACGGACGATTTGAATTAAGCCATTGTTTCTTAATTGACATTGGATAGTAAGAGAAGATAATTTGTTGTTTTCCTTCAAATCACTGTCGGTAATTTTTATTGATTCAATAAAAAATTTAGGGCGCTTCGCAGTTTCGTTATCGTTTGCCGCCTGCTCTTTATTAATGTCCTTTATCGTATCATCGGTAAAAGGAGGCAGAACAGCATAACAAATTCCATCAACTTCAATATAAAGGGGGTTTTCTCCGGTAGGCTCTTTAGGCATATCATAGCCGAAACGCTGCTTTTTGTCAATTACAGGAACAAACATAATTTTATCCAGCAAAACTGCTTCGCTGTATTCTTTTAACACGGGGAATTTTGCAGGTTCGTCTATGTCGATAGACAAAGCGTTAGTAACTACGGTGTCTACGCTGATTTTTTCGCTTTCAAATATCTTTAGGATTTCTTTGTAAAGCTTACAATCTTCCTTCATTTCTTTGGGATTATTGTCAAGCCAATACTTTAAGATTTGCTTATCAATCTTATCCAATCCGCGTATAAGAGAATCAAAATCTCCTTCCGCAAATTCTAATTCCGGAAGTTCAAATGTATTTTCAATAATAGGAATGGGGCCTGATCTTGAAAGGAGACCTATCAATTTACCGTCTCGTTTGCGGAGAAATTTGATGCTGTCTTTGCCCATGTCTAATGCGTCAAGTACGTTATCAACAAAGTGGGCGCGCCCGGGTCGGCTTTTGTCCTTTTTTAATTCGTCAACCCTGATGGTTTCTATTCTGACATTTTCTCCATAGACGGAGGAAAGAACACATTGAATTAGAAATTTTGCGGTTTCCATAAAAAGAGGAGAGTTCCGAACTTCATTTTCTCTGTCGGCGATACTCCATGAGATACTTTCCCTGTAACGCTTTATACGGTCCGCCGAATTTGAGCGGGTATTTTCCGGCGGCGGGTTTGGGTCCTTTCGGAGGGCGTATTCACGGGTTTCCTTGGCATCTTCACTGGGGTCCTTGGCGTATTCACGAGTTTCCTTCGCGCAGTTCTGCATACCTGCTTTTGTACCACTGCCTACAAACAACAGTTGTTTTGCCTCCTGGTTTTTGTCATCTTTGTAAGAAGTTAAAAATTTCATACTACCTCCTTATCCTGTAATTTCGTATAAATATCCTTAATCATCAATTTAAGAATTTCATTCGGCTCGTTTTTTGTCGCGGTAAGCTTGTCTTTATTCGGCTTTAAGTAAGTATGTTCAAAGTTCAACCAGCTTTCATCTTCTTGATCAAGCAATGGTATCTTGTTTTCAAAGTTGTCCTTTTCTTTTTTAAGCAACCGGTCAAGATTTTCCATTTGTTTATTCTCTGTAGGGAATAAACTAACAATTTGTCTGTTGTTTTTATTGCCTAATTTAGTACTTCCTTGAATCTCATTCCACAAATTAAAAAGCGGAGTAATATCTTGAAGCCATCTATCCAGCAGTTCACGCATCCTTTCGATGGTTTCGATATTGTTTGACTGTTTCCCTTTGAAATACTTCTTTAAGTAATTACTGTTTTTTATTTTCTGCTGATTCTGAAGTTCGGGGAGTACCGCACTTGCAAGGATGCTAATAAGCCTCATAAGCGTTATTGCAGGCTTTTTTATTTTGTCTCCAAGAGGAATTTCCGCCCAT
The DNA here is from genome assembly GCA_031284105.1 of Treponema sp. Classification (GTDB taxonomy): domain Bacteria; phylum Spirochaetota; class Spirochaetia; order Treponematales; family Breznakiellaceae; genus JAIRKH01. The sequence goes on from JAITAN010000179.1 coordinate 7,897, forward strand.
TTAATACAAGAGTTTGGGTCGCCATCATCGTAGCTTAACGCCGTTCCGTAAAACCCGGGCTTCTCCTCTTCTATAGCGAAAGCGGCAAGCGCAGCGCATAACTCAAGGATGTGAAATTTTCGCGGAACAGGAGCGTTCTTTTTAAATTCGCCACAGGTATTATCAAACCCCGGCATGGCGGCATAATAAACACGCCAGTTATCAATATCGGTGGAAATGCCGGCTAATTCTTCAATTTGGTCTGCCGCACGGTAGTAGGAATCAACCGATGTTCCTATGTTATCAATATCTTTACCGTCTTTTGGTATAGGACGCTGGGGTATGCCGAAGTAAGTGCCGAGTAGTACCATGTCTATACGAATGTTGTTCCATTTTTTATGAATTCTTTGCGCTAAAGGAACTATCAAAGATGAACCCATACCGCCTGTAACGCCGCCTAACATTACAATACGAACGCTTGTTTCGCCTCCGCCTGCAATGAGTTTATTGATCCCGGCAAAAAAAGAGCTTTCTTCCAGATGTTCAAGACATACTACGGCATCAAGATGGCCCCTTGAAGGGTCGCGGTTATTTCCGTCTTTTATGGATTCTTCACGCTTTTCTTCTTTCCAGCACATAGCGGCTAATTCTTGCATTACCGTATCTTTGCCAATAATATCCATGATATTGTAATCTTTGTCTTTAAACCCTGTCTTCTCTTGTAATTCCTGATAAATATTGTGCTTCAAATTATAAGCAGGAAGCAGCGTATCAAATGGGAGGAAAGTACTGTAGCTTTCATATCGTTGACAGGCACTTGTGCAGGCTTTAAAAATCCCGCTATTGGTATCTTTATCAAGGATATACATTTCAAACGGCGATGTTATAATTTTTGCTTCTTGCAGTACCGGATAAAGATTTCCTATAGCGGTTGCAATTTGCGTTCCCGTCCCGCCAAGTCCTACAAAAACAGTAACAGTCTTCATGTAAGCCCCCTATCCGCGCGGTTTAAACAAAATAAAACTTACAAAATTAATTACTACAATAAGTCCTAAAATCACGCCGGCTGCCGTAGTATTTGCCATTAGTATTGATATTTCTTCTCCGTCATCCGCTATCCAATTAAGACAGAGGAATAGTACGGCGGCGGATACAGCCGAAGCAATAGCTGTTCCTATAATCCGGGTAAAAATCCCCAGGTAGGTTTTTGTGTTCGGATTCTTTGCAATTCCGCGCTGCATAAAAAAATAGATCAAATATACGGCAAGAGAAGCCGTGATGATAAAGAAGGTTGTCAGCACGAATATCCATGTATCCGAGGACGGATTGATTAAGCCGTCATCATCCGTAAACATAAGGCCAATGTCGCCAAGCATGGAAACAATAACGACTCCGATAAACGCTACTAAATAAAGTAAGCCTGCAAAAATAAGATTTCTACTGTGTTCTTTCATAATTCTTTCTCCTATAGAATAATTATTCTTTTAACCTTGACGGCATATCAAATGTGATAACCGGCACCCTCAAAAATTCATCTTCATTCTCGATTGATTTCGGCTCTAAATCCGCATCAAGTCCCAAAACCAAGCCTACAAAGGCTTTGAAATTCCATGTCTTGCCCTTTGTCTGACCGCCTCTATCGTTGTCGTTAAAATCATCAACCCATGCGGGTATTGAAACTTCAACATCCCGCTTTAATGCAACAACAACATCAAAACTAATAACCGGAGATTCCAGCGCCCCTGTTTTCTTGTCCCTCGGGGCCACATAAATTCCGGCATTGCCGCTGCCGGCAGAAAATGCCGCCGTAGAAACCTCTAAATCGCTTTTTAAGCGGGCCTCGTTAGGCTCGCTCCATACACCGGAAACGCTAGACGACTTGTTTGCTCTGCCTTTTTTAGATTTCTTTTCTCCATCATCAGCATCAGCGGGCTGTGGAGCAGAGAGAAGATACCTGTAGTTTTCTACTGACCCTACAAACTGTCCTACAGCATAACCTGAAGGTATGGGAAATTCAATGTTAAGCTGCCAGAGTTTGCCGCCTGATTTATCGCTTCCTTTTATTGCCTTGTACTGCAATAGTTTTAAGTCAAGGAGAGATTTGACGGGAACCAAAGCCCCGGAAGCATCGGGGACCGCCAGGTAATTTACCATCTCCGGCGTATTGTCCCTGAGATTCCAAATTCTATCAGGCGAACCCGTATCGCTGTTTCGAATATTCCATAAATCGTTTAACACTTTTTTATTCTTGTTCACCTTCGTATTGTCGCTCACACCGGCGCTTGGAGGAATAATTACATTGGAAACTTTTAATTTTTTTACATCATTTGCCTGCGCCATTGTAGATACAATCTTGGTTTCAACTCCTTCCCTGCGGGCTATAGCGGAATAGTTTTTAACAAAACGCTCAACCGCGGCTTTTAGTCCCGTAACAATTATGTAAAGGGGCTTATCCCCATAAATCTCCTGCTCGATCATATTGTTAATATTATTGGGGTCCGGCTTGTAATTTTCACCGTTAAAAGGCAGCATGAGCGCTATTATTGCAGCGGCATTTCTGGGACTAATAAGCAGATGATTTCGTATATCTCCTGCAAGTACCGTATTATTCAGGTTTTGCTCTTCAAGGTCGCTTACAACTACCGTCAAATCATCGGCTTTTACCAGTCCTTTGTCGTAAAGCATCATAAGAGGTCCGCGTTCATCCCGAAAGTTTCCGCCGCTTATTGCATTATAAAAAGCTTCTTCCGCGGGATTAAAGTATTTTGCATCAATTTCTTTCCATTGTATAAATCCATCGTTTTGTTTTTCAAGCAAATAGTAAGACGGCAAATAACCGTAACGCAGCGTTTCATTAAAAGACGTCAAGAAGTGTACAAATTCCAGCGGCGGCGCCGCTTTTCCTTGTCTGTTTAGAATATACCCTCGTTCCGACCTTGTTTGTGACCAGTAAACAAAAATAGGATGGTGCGCCGTATCTTGCGTTTCTTCTCCCTCCGCCTCAATCGGAGGTACAGGAAAAGGCCGCGAAAACTGTACGGTCTTATCTCTCCTTCCCCCGCAGCCAATAATAACTACTATCGCAACAACCGCTATAAAACCAAATCTGCCTATTTTATTCATTTTCTCTCCTCGCGTATATATCCCGCTGTTTTTATACCCAATCATCCGGCGAAATTTCAAAAGCTTTACCGTTCATGTCTTTTATTCGTTCACTTACCGGCGACGGAGACGCCGGACGTTGAGGCGGTACGGATGACTCCGTACCGCGATGGGGAGCAGACGGATTCGCCGCAGGAACCGAAGGAATATTAGACGGGTGAGGGCGGCGATTCCCCTCGTCCGTTTCTTCTTCCATGCCGTAATGTTTTAACAAATCACTCAAATCGCCGTTAAAACCGTTTCCTATAGCGCCGATACGCCATACGTCTTTCTTGTAAATTTGCGCGACAATGATTGCCCTTTGATTTTGAAAATTACTTCCCCGCAAATTAAGGCGAAAGGCAACGGAACCGTTTTGTTTTATCTCGACCTTGCAACTTTTTATGTCCCGCATAGAACCTTTACCGTCTATATTCACAGTAAAATGTAATTTCTCTATTGATGGAGGAATTCTAAAAAGGTCGACATGAAAGACAGCCATACTTCCGTTTTGAGAAAACGTTATTTCATTTGCAGGACTGCTGTCCTGTCCGAAAAACACAAAATAACGCTCATCGGGATTTTTATCCTTACCATCCAGTCCGAAACACGAATAATCATATTGGGCGTTCCCGTCAACAGCAAGTTCCACCGAAATCGTCTTGTTCGGATCAACTGCGCCGTCTAATTTAGCCTTAAAACCGGGCTGCATTTCTATCATATTGAATCCTCCTTAAAAACGCCTGTTGCTATACTCCGCAGCGTTGTACTACGCGCGGATTGTTTTTTATTAGCGGCCAGCAAAATCTTTCTAATTAAATCAACGGGCACAATCGAAACCGCAAAGAGCAGTATAATTCCCCATTGAAAGAGCGAAAGTCCGTACCCTTCAAAAATCTCCCGTCCGAGATATACAAGCAGTACCTGTACCGCGGCAATGATAAACAAGACGCGCAAAAAGCCTTTGTTACCGCTTATATTATCAAAGAGATTTAATTTTTCCGTTCTTGCGTTAAAGGCGTTAAAGATCGCAATAAATACAAAGAATGCAAAGTAGCCTGTGTGTAATGTATCTAAAGGACTTAAAGAAAAATTATTTCTTATTACGTTTGTAAACAAGAAGATAAGGCTCAGTACCGACGTCCAAATTGCGCCGGCGATTATGGCGCTCCACATATAGGGGCTTACTATCGACTCGTCGCGACGTTTCGGCAGCTCTTTCATAAAACGCTTGAGCGCGGGTTCTCCGCCGAAGGCAAGCGCGGCGAGAGTATCCATAATAAGGTTCACCCACAGTATCTGTATGATGGAAAGGGGGTTTTCCTGTCCCAATAGAGGGGCAACCACGTTTATTAAAACGGCAGAAATATTGATTGTTAATTGAAAAACGATAAATTTTCTGATGCTGTTAAAGATCGTCCTTCCATAAAGGATAGCTTTGTCGATAGAGTTAAAGTTATCATCTAAAATAACAATCTCGCTTGCCTCTTTTGCTACTTCGGTACCGCCGCCCATGGCAAAACCCACATCGGCTTTCTTTAAGGCAGGGGAATCGTTTACGCCGTCTCCCGTCATACCCACGACAAAGTTGAGTTCCTGCGCAGCTTTTACCAGGCGGCTCTTGTCCTGCGGCAGCGCGCGGGCAACGACCTTTATGTTTTTGATTTTGTCTTTTAGCTCATCATCGGATAAGGTTGCGAGTTCATCGGAAGTAAGTACGACGTCATCCGAATTTTTTAACAAGCCGGCTTCTTTTGCTATGGCAATTGCCGTTTCCTTTCTATCTCCCGTGATCATTACCACCTGAACTCCGGCTTGCTGCACTTCCGCAATGGCGCTTATTGATTCAGGGCGCACGTCATCCCGAATCCCAATAATTCCTACAAGCGACCAATCGGCGGAAGCGGATGCAATATCGTACGTTTCCGCATTGACAATCTTGTCCGCAGAAATTGCAAGGGCGATTACGCGGATTGAGCGTTCGGCCATTGCGTCGATTTTCTTATTAAAATCTTCAATGGAGGAAAATTCGATTTTTTTGCCGTCTTTATCAACACAGTACCCGCATTTTTCAATAATCTTTTCCGGCGCCCCTTTAATTAACGTGAACGCATTTCCGAATACGTCGTCGTCAACGCCCTCTATGGTAACCGCGGAAAATTTATTTTGACTTGAAAAAGGAATTTTTTCGGCCGTTTTAATTCCGCTTGATTCGCTTGACGGGGCGTCCTGTGCAAAATTCACGAGGGCCCGCTCGGTTCCGTTCCCGCCAATCGCCCTTTTGTTTGCCCCCGCTCCCGACAGCACGGCGTCCGTGTTTTGAAAAATTGAAAGCGAAAGGTACTTTTTCAAAGCGCCGAATATTTCACCGTATGTTTTGTAGTCATTTCCCATGCCGTCGGAAAAACCTACTACTTCGAGTTTACCTTTTGTTATGGTGCCCGTCTTATCGGAAAAGAGGAAATTTAAGCTCCCCGCCGTTTCTATGCCGTTAATTTTTCTGACAAGAACATTGTCCTTCAGCATCTTGCCCATGTTTAACGCAGAAACTATCGCAATCATTAACGGAAGCCCTTCGGGGACAGCCATAACAATGATTATTACGGCAAGCATCACGGCGTGAATAACATCGCTTAAAAGATGCGTCCAATTCATGCAATACGCAATAATTTCCGCTCCGTTAAAATGGTTGGCAAGGACGATGCGCTGAAAGAGCAAAGCAACGGCTATTACTACGCCGCCGATGTAGCCGAACTTACTGATGCCGTCCGCCAAAGCGCCCAGTTTAAGCTTCAAGGGGGTTTCCCTCTCGTCGCCTTCCTGTAATTCCCTGGCGATCTCTCCATAAACCGACGTATCGCCTACAACGCAAACCTGCATAACGGCATTTCCTGAAACTACTACCGCCCCTCTATAAACCTTATGGGGGTTAAGGAAATCCGTTTTTTCGTTGTTTTTATAATCCGCCCGGACCGCCGTTTTAGAGGCTTCCTTGGATTCTCCGTTTAATACGGCCTGGTCAACCTTCAGGGAGCCGTCTATCAAGACGCCGTCCGCGGGGATTTTATCGCCGGTCTGTAAGAGCACGGCGTCGCCGGTAACTATGTCGTCAATTGCTATTTCTCTGATTTCTCCATCCCGATAGACCTTGCATATTATCTTGGACGCTTCTTCCTGGAGTTTGCGAAAAGCGTTTTCATTACGGTACTCGGAAAAAGTTGATACAAAGGTTGCTAAAAGTATAGCAACCGCGATCCCTACCGGCTCATACCAGTTCATTTTTTCCGGTACCAAACCCGTATACGAGGCGATTACCAACATTATATTGATAATTAAGGCGGCGCAGAGAATTTTTATCATAGGGTCGCCGAAATTTTCAAGCAAATTCGCCCAAAAGCTCTCCGATTCTTGCTCGGAGAGCCGGTTGTCGCCGAATTTCTCCTTAGAATCAACTACTTCTTTACTTGAAAGTCCGAAATTTTTCATCTTATCTCCTATTCCTTCAGAATAAACGTTTGCGTATCAATTGAAGTAAACATAGTATAGTTAGATTTCATAAAACATTCGCCCCCCTCAATATCCGGATTTTATTGTACATAACGCGCTAAAAATAACCGCCCGTATGGGCGCGTTTCTCATAACGCGCGAAGCCGCGCGCGGCGGCCCCGCGCTCCCTCATTACGGGATAACCGCAAACAGTATGTCGCTCCACAAACCCTTCTTCACGGTTCCGTTCTCCCAGCGCGTTGCAAAGTACACCTTTTTCCCGCGCTCGTTCTCTTCAAACACCAATTCCAGCGGACTGCGCGTGGCAAACTCCGAATGAAGCAAATCCTTCACCTTATCGGGCGGCGCCTCTCGAATACCCCACACACACTCAAGCCCGTGAACATACTTGGGCTTGCCCCAACGCGCCGCGTGTTCATCCCGAAACTTGATGTGCACGGTCCGCGGGTGCGGCGTAACCACCTCGATTTCGGGAATGGCGGACGGCGCGGGATGCGGCGTGGGCGTCGTGTCGTAAATCGGTATCCGCAGGGCCCTCCGTCCGTTATCGGTCATCGCATCGTTGTTCTGTAAGTTGTTCCTCACGAACACCTCCTCCAAATGAACAAGCAACGCTTTCTTTTCATTTTTCGCCTGCATGTCCAACTTGGTGTAGGACGCGGTTTGGCACAGCTCATGGAGGGTTTTCACCTCGGTATGCAAGGTTTGCATCTCCAAAAGCTTGTCTTCCGGCAGGTTCCATTCGATTTTGTGGGCCGTGGACACGGCGATAAGATTGCCGCTCCACTCCACAAAGTCCGCTTCTTTTTCAGGCATGTAACTCATACGCGCCTCCTTTTACGAGAGTTGTAAATGCCG
>JAITAN010000233.1 GCA_031284105.1 Treponema sp.
ATGCGGTAACCGCGGGGAATAGAATGCCGGCCGCCTTCAGGCCGCCGAGAGGCAACGCGCCGGACGCGGGTGAGGGGCGGGCGCCGCCGAAAACTATCGGAATTCGGAAGCATACGGGCGCTCTGTTGATGGAGAGGGCGTACGAAGACGGACAAACCCGGCGTACGGCGCGGGAATTGGGATATACCTCTGGGTGAATACGCGCCTAGGAGTGCGCTCTGAGTTCAAACCCACGGCCCGGTCCGAAAGCGCCTAACGCAACCGGCAGCGAGAAGGAGGAATGACGCTGCCGGTATCTGATCCCTGATGGTGATCGGTTATACGTCGGGGGGATAACTCGCGCCTTAAAAATAACTAATTTTGTAATCGCCATCAGCTTTGAAACCAATCTTGCCGTACATATTGCGAGCTATAGGTTTGTCCTTTTTGACAAATAGACTTACCTGTTTACCTTCATCAAGCAGTCCTTGCACAAAAACAGCGGTCATGCGTGTGGCTATGCCCCTTTCCCGATACAAAGGGTGGACGTAAACCCCGCCTATCTGAAACCATGAAGGCGTAACCGCGTTTGTATTGATCTTTCCCACAACCCGCCCGCCGAGTTCCGCAATCAGAATACGTTCATGCCTCACGATGCGTTCTAGGATCATGCGGCATACGGCGGGATCGAACTTCCCGTGCTTTGTCAGAACTTCTTCCTGTTCATAGCCTGCTTGCAATGGAAAAAGGCTGTTAATATCGGAGGGTCCGGGCTGCCGGATAATGAGTCCCGCGGGACCGGCGTAAAGGTTTTGCGCCGGCGGCACGGCCGCGCTTACCATAAAATCGTAGTCAATGTATTCAATGGGATGTAATCCGAATCCTGCCGCGTATCGCTCCAAAATTTCAACATCACGCGCTTTGCCATGAAACACATGAAAGGGCGTATCCATACGGATTTTTTTGAAATCATTTCTTTTCAATCGTTCAATTTTTTCAACTTTTTCAACAATATCGTCAAAAACAGGATACACGGTAGGTCCATTTTGTACCACCGCACCCTGAATAACGCCATGTTCTTTCAGTATCCACGCATGGACCGCTTTTTTCTTCTGCTCTTCGATAGCCTGTAGACATTTTGCATACACCGCGACAGAGAAGGGCAGCTTTTTTTCAAGAAAATCCGCAATCAGAATTGTTGCCGTTACCGGTTCCCATTTTTTCTCATTTTTATCAGATATGCCGGTTTCTTTAAAAAAGCCATTGTTCTTAAAAAGAGTCATTACGGCGCGATCCAACGCGGCTCGTTGAGGGAGAACGGCAGCTTTCCTTGTGCGTTAATACGTCCTATCAAAACGGAGAAGCCGGCGATAAATGATTCGTTTGCGTAACTGTACACCGCTATCGCTCCATCTACCCACGGCGTTCCATCCAGATATACGGGCGTCAGTACGGAAAAAACGATGATTTTTTTCTTGAGCGGTTCAAGCGCGCGCAAAAAACGCAAACCCGCGGCATCCGAAAGACAGAATATGATGGTGTCCGCTGCCCTGGCATAAGACAGAAAATCATTAATACCGAAATCTTCCGAATACCAGTAGGATTTTGCCGCCGGATACGCGGCTTTTCCCTGCTTGAAAAAGTCCAGATACTGCCCGGTAAGCAGTACATTTCCCGCGTCCTTCGGCAGCAGGGGGAAAGGCGCATCTTTTATCACCGTAACGCTCCGCGCGGCCAAGTCCAAAAAGAAAACGGCGCCTTCGGGATCGGGCAAGTTTTTCTTGACTTTTTCCACATCGGGAATATAGGGAACGGCTTTTTCACCCCTTAAATACGTTAATTTCACTTCCAACACCCGCCGCGCCGCATCTTGTACCCGCGCTTTGAATTCCGGCTCGTCCTTCATCGATGAAAGAAGCAAGGTCCATACCGGATCGAACAAAAGCGGCGTTTTTGAAAGCATGATAATGTCGTTTCCGGCGACAATCGCCTGTTTTGCCGCTTTGGAAAGACTGCCGGCGCTCATAGTGGCTCCATTCATCATAAGATCGTCGGTGATGATAAGCCCTTGAAACCCTATTTTTTCACGCAGGATGTCATTCAAGAACCATGATGAAAGGGATGCCGGTATGTTGCCCGCCTGCGTATTTGGAAAGGCGAGGTGCCCGCTCATAACAGCCGGTAGTTTTTCCTTCACAAGCATTCTGTACGGGACGAGTTCCCGGCTCCAAAGCATCTCAATATCCGCCTCAATCTTTGGGAGGATGCCGTGCGAATCAAGGTCCGTGTCCCCATGTCCGGGGAAATGCTTTGCAGTCGGAATGATGCCCATGGCAAGCTGCCCTTTCATAAATGCAGCGCCGAGGATACCGGTTGTTACCGGATCCGCACCGAACGCCCTTGGCCCAATCAGTACCGAGTTGCGGTTCGTGTACAGGTCAACGGTAGGCGCAAAGTTCATATTGATGCCTAGAAGCGCAAGTTCTTTGCCGATGTAATACCCGGCCCAGAACGAGTCTTGCGGATAGCCCGACGCCCCTATCGCCATATTGCCGGGCGTTTCGCTGGTTGCGCCTTTTACATGCCTGATCCACCCGCCTTCCTGATCCGTCGCCACGAGAAGGGGTATCTGGTATGCGCCTTTGAGGGATTCCTTCTGAAGCTCCCCTACCGTTACGGCAAGCCGTATGGTGTCATTCGTGTTCCAGCCGAATATTTTTACCCCGCCTAGATTCTTGTCCTTGATCCAGTCCATGATGAGCGGCGAAGGTTCCGCCCCGACCCATCCAAGCATGAACGTTTGCGCCAACATCTGCTCATCGGTCATATCCGCAACTATAGCGGCCGCGAGCTTCTTTGGATCGCCCGCGTCGTTAAAGGATAATGAAAAAAGATGCGGAGGAAACAGCGCGAGACATAGACATATTTTCAAGGTGTCCATGGTTGTCCTCATTTATCGCCGCTAATAAACGGACCGGATACATCGGCGTCGATAAGGTGTTTTTTATACGTTTCTTCAAGGCGCAGGTCAGCCCATGCGTTATAACGGCACGTCCCGTAAGTTATTTTTTTACATTTTCCCGGCGTGTTCTTTCTATCATACGTAAACTGCAACAGGCACCTCAACACCGGTGGCGATAAGCTTTTGTTTTAATGATTTTGCCCTTTTCTCAAGATAGGATTCTGGGGCGGCTTCCGCAAGCGGATCTTCTGCTGAAGGGCGCAGCTTCCCATAAAGCTGGAATTGTTTGACATTACCGGTTTTAGCCATTTCAAGCGCCAACTCGTTCCACGCCGCTTCTTCCGCCTCTGAAGGCAATGCGCCGCCGATTGAACACAGCATAGTTTGAAGCGTTACCGGAGATCCCTGTACGAATTCTTTTATTTTTGCGATGAGTTTGTCAAAGGCGATTGCCGATCTGTTGATGATGCGGTACCATTCTTCAGTACCTGCATCGAGTTTAAGCCACACATTAAGCCCGTATGAAACTATTACTTTCCGTAAATACGAAAATATCTCATTTTGAAATAAACCCGCTCCGCAGGTGATCACTACGAGTCGTGTTTCCGGCGTTACTTTTTTTTGAATACTGCGGGCGACTTCCACTACTTTTCTAAAATGGGGGGATAGGGTCGGCTCCCCATTACCCGAAAAGCAAATATCTTGCGGCAAAATACTGTGGTATTGTACGCTATTAATGGCATACATCAATTCCTTTTTGAACGTTTCCATAGTGAACGTACCGGTCGTTGAAAAAGGAAAAACTTCACAGTAGGGACAATTAAAAGCGCACACTTTTTTATCGGGAAAGAGGTTTATCCCTATGGACAAGCCGCCCGAACGCCGGGAATATACCGGATATATAAGGCTACCGTTTTCGCGGTTACGATGGTTTTCAACAGGAAAAATAGTCATGCTATATTATTATAACTTACGCATAAGTTGTCAATATGGTTGTTTTTAATATGGCTACGGTAATTCTTCAAAAATCGCTTGACAAAAGATCGCTCTTTTGTTATTATAATATTCAATTAAAAATGCGCCATCTTAGCTCAGTTGGTAGAGCACTTGACTTGTAATCATGAGGTCCCCGGTTCGAATCCGAGAGATGGCTCATCCGGCTAAGAGCAAGTATTTTTGGGGAGATTCCAGAGCGGTCAAATGGGGCAGACTGTAAATCTGTTGGCTCAGCCTTCGGAGGTCCGAATCCTTCTCTCCCCATAAGGGTTGTAGAGCATCCTTTTTTAATGCAAAGAAGTATATGGATGAAATGCGAAAAAGTGAACAATGGATAGCGTCCGATAACAACGCCGACCTTTTTGTTCGGCGTTGGTCTCCACCAGATGAAAATGCTCGTGCAGTAGTGAATATTGTACATGGTATGGCGGAACATGGGGAACGGTACAACCGGCTTGCGGAGCGGCTTACCGCGGAAGGTATCGTTGTATGGGCGGCGGACATGCGCGGGCATGGGAAGACAGCGGATAGTTCGATAAACGATCCGGGACATGGAGGGCTGCTGGGGCATTGTGCTGATGAAAATGCAATCGACGTGCTTACTTCTGATATTAATGTTGTCAACAATGCCATTATGCGTGAGTATCCCGGGACGCCGGTTTTCCTGTTTGGGCATTCGTGGGGGTCTTTTCTTACACAAAACTACATTGAAACGTACGGTACCATCCCTCTTGCAGGCTGCATTCTTTCCGGGACTCGAGGACCGGATGGTTTACTTATTGCCGCCAGTAAGCCGGTTATGAGTTTTCTTGCTGCGCTTCGAGGCTGCCGTAATCCATCGAAACTGGCGTATGCGCTCGCGATTGGTCCATATAACCGTCCGTTTAAGCCGAATCGTACGGCAGTTGATTGGCTCTCCCGCGATGATGAGGAAGTTAACGCCTATGTTGCCGATAAACTGTGCGGCAATATGAGTTCAGTAGGCTTTTTCAAAGATTTGTCCATTCTCCTGAATAAGATACATAAGAAAGAATCGCTCTCTAACATAAGGCAAAACCTTCCCATATATATTGTGGGCGGCAGCGCGGATCCGGTTGGCGATATGGGAAAAAGTCCTACGGCGCTGGTAGACGCCTACCGTAGTTTGGGCATACAAGACTTGGAGTTTGCGCTTTACCCGGACGCACGGCATGAAATGTTGAATGAAACCAACAGAGAAGAAGTTATCAATAACCTGATAACGTGGTTAATGCGTCATATTGCGTGAAAAGGAACATAAGAGGCAACTTTGCGGTATCGTTATTCGACATATAAAGATGGAAAACCGATAAAAAAGGCAGTGGTTTATACACGGGGCGAACATTGTATAAACGTTGCCGATGTTGATATTGATGCAATACGGATTATAGAACGTCTTGTTGTAGCCGGCTTTGAAACGTATATCGTAGGCGGCGCTGTTCGGGATTTACTTCTCAGTAAAAGGCCGAAAGATTTTGATATTGTGAGCGCCGCAAGTCCCAATCAGATTAAAAAACTCTTCCGTTCCGCACGGATCATAGGACACAGATTCAGATTAGTACATGTCCCCGTTGGTAATAAAATATTTGAGGTCGCTACTTTCCGCTCCATTACCGATGGTTCCGCCGGTAACCTTTTTGGTACCATAGAAGAAGACGTGCTTCGCCGCGACTTTACCCTTAATGCGCTTTTCTACGATCCCAAGAAACAGTTGGTGATTGACTATGTCGGCGGCATGAAAGATATACAGGATCGGCGTATAAAGCCAATCATTCCCTTAAAAACTATGTTTATTGATGATCCGGTACGCATAATCCGTGCGGTGAAATATGCTTCGACAACCGGCTTCAAACTGCCGCTCGCCCTTATCTGGAAGATCAAGCAAGAGGCGTCTTTACTCGGCGATGTTTCGCCTTCGCGTCGTACCGAAGAAATTTTCAAGATCATCCGCTCGTCAAAAGCGGCGCTAATCGTTGAAAATCTTGAGAATTTCGGACTGTACCAATACCTCCAACCTAATGCATCGAAACTCATGCGGGAAGATACCGCTTTTCGCAAAAAATATATGCAAAGGCTCGCCGTTCTGAATCGGGAAGACAGGCAATCCGAAGATAAAGAAAACCTTGCCGCTCTGGTACAGGACTATCTTGAGATGGGCGTAGATTGGAACGAGCAGCATATCGATCATTACAAAAATACCTTTTATGAAGCCCGCCGGTTTGTGTTGCCCATGAATCCGCCGCGTTTTGATCTTGACGGTGCGGTAAAACTCATCTACAGAGAACATGGCGTCATTATCAAACATTCCCTCTTTGCCAAAGACCGCCCATCGGCGCGGGCACGGGCAATATGTTCCGGCGCGAAGGATGTAGGGCAGGAGTCCCAGCCTAAACCTGACCAAAAGAAAGCGAAAGCGACATCTGGCCGGCGCGCCATGTCGGAGAA
>JAITAN010000236.1 GCA_031284105.1 Treponema sp.
TGCAGAATCACCGGAAGCTGCGTCGTCTTACCGGACCCCGCCGGGCTTTCCACCACCACGACCTGATTTTCGGACAGGGCCGCGAGTATGAGTTCCTTATGTTGGTATACAGGTAAATCAAAATAGTTCATCTATTATGGAATTATAACACGGCGGCGTACTTTTAGCTATCGACCCTGCTACCCCCCACCAGCGCCCGCCAGCGGGTTTAAATACGCTGGTGGCGGTGTGATTGTCCCTGAATTTTGCCAGGTTCACAATGATTCTTATATGAAGGGGGCGCTATTTCCGCCCTACCCTTCCTTATACGGTTTAGCATAGGGGAGATCAACGTCAGGCAAAACGGCATAAGCAAGCGCGCTTGCGACACGCTGTTTTGTGGCGGGGAGGTTTATTTTCTGTCGTATGTCTTTCCGTGACCAATTATATAACACCTTGTCCATCTCTACACGGCCCTTTCGCCGTAGCCTGTTTTTGGGACATTTAGACATTTTCCGGTACGATTGTAAGGCTATTACACAATGTGTGATTGAAAAATGGCTGGTTTGACATCCGTTTTGAAAAGTTTTGACGGCTGTGTTCATTGTTTTACGTAAGCCCGCGTCTATACCGGTGGTCTTTGACTTGGCCTGACCGCCCGCTTATTGAGGGGACAAAAGGTCTCCAAAACGCTCAAATCCTGAAAGGGAACCCAATATCTCCCGATTTTAAGCTGAAGTGCAACAGGCTGCTAGGCTTCGCACTCGCCCAGCCAGTTACCCGCATCAATACCTATACTCGCTAATTCATTGAATCATAAGGAATTAAATTGGGCCTTCCTGGACTTGAACCAGGGACCTACGGGTTATGAGTCCGCAGCTCTAACCAACTGAGCTAAAGGCCCGGTTATAAAACTTAAGTTCCTGATTTATCAGGCAAGGCCGACATCTGTCCTTTTAAATCGGCTAAAAGCTTGTCGGCATTTGACGCCGGTTTTTCAAGTTCGGCAAATTTTTTTTCCAGACTTGTATCGGCGCTAAAGTTGGAAAGTTCCTTGCTCGCCTCGGCACGCGCTTCAAGCTCATCAACTTTCTGGGACATACGTTCAAACGTATCAAACGAAGCCTTGTTACCGTCCATCCCGCTCATAGTGTCCTGAATCTTTTGTTCAGCTTCTGCGCGTTTGGCGCGGGCAATCAGCAGGTTTTTCTTGCGCTGGGCTTCTTCAATTTTTGTTTGCAGCTCGAGGAGCGAATTCTTTAACCTTTCAACCGCTTCTTTCTGGGCTTCCCACTGCTTGCCGTACTCCTGGTAATAATTATCGTACTCCTGCTTACGTAACAATGCTTCTTTTGCCAAATCATCCTTGCCGTTCTGGACGGCAAGGACAGCCCTGCGCTGCCACTCGTCCGACTGCGTTTTCTGGCTATTCATTTCACGTTCCAGTTTTTTTTCATCCGCAATAGCCATAGCGACAGCCTTCTTTGACTCTATAAGCTGTTCCTTCATATCGATAAGCAGCTGATTCAACATCTTTTCCGGCTTTTCAGCCTTGTTGATTAGAGCATTGATATTTGCCGCGATTACCGTTCTTAAACGTGAAAAGATACCCAAAATTACCCCAAAGATACACTACCGGTTTCATCAACCGCAAGAATAGTTTTACATTCCGAACAACGGAAACGCCCCGCCTTAACCGCTTTTAACCTTTTTGAACAGATAGGGCAGTTGAAATTATAAGGAAAAATCGTATTAATTTCAACCTTATTACCGCTGCCCTTGAAGTAATTTTCCGCGTCATCCTGATTATCACGTATATTAAAAAACTGAGAAAACCCAAGTAACTGAAAAACCTCATAAACCTTGGGCTGCACATCCAGCAAGACAAGATCGCCGCCAATGCTTTTCAGCGTCTTCAAAAATGCTGTAAATGAGCCTATGCCTGTAGATGAAACGTAATTTAAACCGCCGCAATTAAAAAGCAGCCTCTTGTAGCCGCTGTCTATAGCTTTTTGAACACGTTTTTGAAAGCTGTTGGAATTGTACGTGTCAATATATCCAGTTAGAATCAGCGACAAACCCCCGTCAACACCGGGTAACTTCTTGAGGTCTATTTTAAGACTATCGTCCTTCTCGGAATCAAACCCGGGAATAATTGTGTCGTTTATCATATTGTAATCTTACATCCAAGCTTCAAATATGTCTACAGGCCGCAATGCCGACGACGGAAAGCTCAGGACAGAGTTCCATCGCCCGCTGAACAATACCGGCAGGCTCCGCAGGCTTGAGTAGTGTTGCGCTGAGACCGGGCCTGTCATCGGTTTTGTTGAAAGACCTTTTGAGAAAGCGGCATCGGATGTTGCAAACCGGGCTCACCGGTAGATGTATCCTTCCCCTGTTCATGTTCACGTATCATGAAAAGCAGGAGTGTAGGCTGCTTATAGTGGCAAATTGTTTTGCCGGGGGAATTGAAATGAAGTAGGATGCTTGAGCCTGTTCCAAAACTAGCATTCTACAAGTTAAAGAGGGGGCAGTCGCTCCCTGCGGCCGGGCCAAGGTCCATCGGACCTTTGGTCCGCGCCTGCCCCCACTACAGGGGCTCCGCCACCGTAACGCCCCCGCACCGCCACCGCACTGAAATACCCAGTGTCCGTGCTCACCGTTTCCGCCTCGTATACTTCCCCGTCAACGCTCCCCGCTATCTTTCCCAATTCCTGTTTGTCATTCGCGTGATTGGTTATATATTTCCCCACTACCATAATCGTCTCGGTATATACCGCCGCCTGCGCGTTATACGATTGTTCAAAATGTTTCCCGTTTCCCGCCTTCATTATCCGTCTCTCAGGATCCGTGAAATTATACTGATAGTCATCAAGTGGCTTCTTCTGTTTACGCTGATATTACCCACCTTCTTCAAATATCCCATCCTTACGCGCCATAACCAGTATCTTCGTAAATAATTCCTTGAACCCTTCACGGTTTTCGGTCCGAAACCGGCAGATCACACTGTGGCCGGGATGCGCCCGGTTCCCGCATATATCTCACCGCCACGCCCTTATACGCGGCTTCCTCTATCGCCCGGCTGGACATCCATCCCGTCGCGTAACAATACACAACAGCATCACTATCATCTCAGGCGGATACTGTTCGCTCCCGCTTCCCCGCTCGTTCACTTTGAATGCTCGGACATCCAACTGTTCAACCGCCTCAACGATAAAATGAACCGGATGGTCTTCGGCTATTCATTCCAGCAAATCCTGGGGAAGCAACATGGGGGGGGGGGGGCTACAGTGACAAATTGCGCGCTCATATTGTGATTGTACCGGTTTCTATTCTTTTTCGACGATCCACAAAAGAAAAGCGTGACGGGCTGCTAGTGTCCGGACACGATTGTAAATACCGGTTTTCCCGTGCGGAGCTCCTATTCAGGACACGAGTATCTGCGCAAGGGATATAAGCGGAATAACGCCGCACGGCGCCGTGCGGCGTTATTCGCAGTGGAGTCTAATACCCCGCCCTGAAGGCTAAACTTGACCCATAGAATCGAACATTACCCTATAGTTGTAGAGGGTGTAGAATTTCTGTAGCCCCAGCCAAATTGTTTTTAGACCGGGCGGACCGTCGCTTGGGGCTCGTATTGGACCGCCCAGATTGCCTATATACTTCACCGCTTCCTCTATCGTGTATGCTTTCTCTGGCGCTACCTTACTTCTGTTCCACACACAATAGACTTGTTCGATAACCCGGTTGGTTATCTCACAGTCTTGCAGTTTTTCAGGCTAAAAGCCTTACAAAACTGCGTTTTTTAATGGAAGTTGTTCGGAAACTGAAGTTTCCAAAC
>JAITAN010000156.1 GCA_031284105.1 Treponema sp.
TGCACTTTGCCGGGGTCTACCGCATAATACGCATCGTCCACCGTTACGGAAACGCCTTCCGAACTACATTTGCCCATGCAGAACGCACCGCTTAATTCAATGCGCTCGCCAAGCCCTTCCCTCTTAATCAAATACTGCATCTGTTCCACCACCTGCCTCGAACCCTTCAAATGACAGGAACTTCCGATACACACCGTTACCTTTGTCATAATTATCCTCCTTATTGGTAATCACTGACGTCAATCCAATGCAATAAAAATTCTTTCTCTTTTTCCTTGCCTTTTACCGTTTGCGACGCGGCCGCTATCGGCATCCACTGCTGCACGTACTGTTTGGCGGTGTCGCTCTTTTTGCAGAACAGCGCAAGATATTTTTCCGCTCCCGCTATATCCCCGCCAAGCCAGAAAAGAAGGTACGTCCTTGCCGCGTCCGCAGACGCATTGCCTTGCGTCGCGTGCGCCCAGTCTATGATGTACGGCGTCCCGTCCGCCGCGATAATGATATTGCTCGGGTTGAAATCCCCATGGCATACCTTGTCGTGATTCGGCATACCGTCAAGCCTTGTGTGCAGGTCGTATCTCGTCGTCGCATCCAAATCCGTTTGGGCTATCTTGCGGGACATCTTATCCTTCAGCTTGCCGAGGAGCGGCGACCGCTTTGTATGCACCTCCATTTGGAGGTCTACGAAAAACTCGAAATACTCATCTCTTTTATCAGGCTCCTCTTTTATAAGCCGCTCCAGGGTTTTTCCCTCGATATACTCAAGAACTATGGCCCATTTGTTTTCGACTTTCGTTACTTCAAGCAGTTTAGGAATTCTTAAGCCGGTCCCTTCTACCCGCGCCTGATTCAGCGCCTCGTTGAGAACATCGGCTTTGGAAAAATTCTCGTCAAAGAGTTTAATTACCTTGTCGTCATCACGGTAAATCGTCTTTGTATTGCGTACGGCTATAATTTTATCCAGTTTCATGTCTTCCTCCTCATTTTCCGTCTTTTCCATAATATGCGTTGAGATACATCTGTTTAATCTCACTCATAAGCGGATAGCGGGGATTCGCTCCCGTGCATTGATCGTCAAACGCCTGTTCCGTCATTGCGTCAAGCCGGTCGAGAAAATCTTTTTCGTCTATTCCATACTCTTTTATGGTCTTCTTAATGCCTATCCGCTTTTTCAGCTCATCGAGCGCGCGGATAAGGCCTTCGAGTTTTTCAGAGTCGTTTTTACCTTTTATTCCAAGGTAATCCGCAATCTCCGCGTAGCGCGCCAGTGTGTGCGGGTGATCGTATTGGGGAAAGGTACCCATTTTGGCGGGAACTTCGGCCGCGTTGAACCGCAAAACCTCGTCAATCATAAGCGCATTGGCTATGCCGTGCGGCAGGTGGTGGAAAGACCCCAGCTTGTGCGCCATGGAATGGCACACGCCGAGAAACGCATTGGCGAAAGCCATGCCCGCCATAGTGGCGGCGTTGGCCGTCTTTTCACGCGCAACCGGATCGTTCGCGCCGTCGTCATACGCACGGGGAAGGTACTCAAACATCACTTTGAGGCTTCGCAGCGCAAGGCCGTCCGTGTAGTCCGTTGCCAGCATGGCGGCGTAGGCCTCAAGCGCGTGCGTTACCGCGTCTATGCCGCTCGCCGCGGTGAGTCCCTTCGGCGCGTTCATCATCATGTCCGCATCGACTATCGCCATGTTCGGCATCAGTTCGTAATCGGCAAGCGGATATTTCACGTCGCTCTTTTCATCGGTTATGACGGCAAAGGGCGTTACTTCGCTGCCCGTGCCCGCTGATGTCGGCACCGCGATAAAATACGCCTTTTCCCCCTGTTTCGGGAACGGGTACACCCGCTTCCTGATGTCCATGAAGCGCATGGCAAGTTCCATGAAATCAAGGTCAGGATGCTCGTACAAGACCCACATGATCTTTGCCGCATCCATAGCGGACCCGCCGCCGACGGCAATGATGCAGTCCGGTTTGAATGCGTGCATTGCTGCCGTGCCCTCTTTCGCGCACGCCAAGGTCGGGTCCGGGGCAACGTCAAAGAAGGTCGTGTGGGTGATGCCCAGCTCGTCCAGTTTGCCGGTAACGGTCCTGGTGTACCCGTTGTGGTACAGAAAAGAATCCGTAACGATAAACGCTTTCTTCTTGTCCAAGACGGACTTTAGTTCCTCCAAAGCCACGGGCAGACACCCTTTCTTGATATACACCTTCTGCGGCGTCCTGAACCACAACATATTTTCTCTCCTTTCCGCAACGGTTTTGATATTGAGTAAATGTTTAACGCCCACGTTTTCGCCCACGCTATTTCCGCCCCATGTGCCGCACCCCAAGGTAAGAGAGGGGGGAAGTTTGAAGTTGTACAGATCGCCTATTCCCCCATGAGAAGACGGGGTGTTTATCAAAATGCGGCAGGTTTTCATCCGCGAAGCGAACTGGGACAGCTTTTCCTTCTCGGTTATCTGGTTGATATAGAGGGAGGCGGTGTGTCCGTAGCCGCCGTCCATGATGAGGCGCTCCGCCTTTCCTAACGCATCTTCAAAATCAGGCGCGCGGTACATGGCAAGCACCGGACTTAACTTCTCGTGGGCGAATTCCTCGCTCAAATCCACGCTCTCCACTTCGCCGATGAGTATTTTTGTAGACTCGGAAACCGATATTCCGGCTAATTCCGCTACCTTCGCCGCCTTTTGCCCGACTATCCTCGCATTCAAAGAGCCGTTGACTATGATGGTCTTTCTGACCTTTTCCGTTTCTTCAGGGTTAAGAAAATAGCAGCCGCGCTTAGAAAACTCCGCTTTAACGGCGTCGTATACCTTATCAAGAACAATCACCGATTGTTCGGACGCGCAAATCATGCCGTTATCAAAGGTCTTGCTATGTATGATAGAGTTTACCGCAAGCAGCAGATCCGCCGTGCCGTCAATGACGGCGGGGGTGTTGCCCGCGCCCACGCCTAAAGCCGGTTTTCCGCTGGAATACGCGGACTTCACCATCCCCGGACCGCCGGTCGCAAGGATAATGTCGGCTTCTTTCATAAGCGTATTGGTGAACTCAAGGCTCGGCTCGTCAATCCAGCCGATTATGCCTTCGGGCGCGCCCGCCTTGACCGCGGCTTCCAGCACGATCTGCGCGGCTTGTACGGTTGCGTTTTTTGCCCTCGGGTGCGGACTGACTATAATGCCGTTCCGTGTTTTCAGCGCCAGCAAGGTCTTGAATATCGTGGTAGACGTGGGATTGGTCGTTGGAATAACCGCGCAAATTACGCCGATGGGTTCGGCTATTTTCTTTATTCCATACACCTCATCCTCTTCCACAACGCCGGTTGTTTTTGTGTTTTTATAGGCGTTGTAGATGTACTCCGCGGCGTAATGGTTCTTTATGACCTTATCCTCCACGACGCCCATGCCGGTTTCTTCCACCGTGAGTTTTGCAAGCGGGATTCTCTTTTGATTAGCCGCAAGCGCGGCCGCAAAGAAAATCTTATCGACTTGTTCTTGGGTATAGGCTGCGAAGATCTTTTGAGCCTTTCGTACCCGTTCGATAGTGCGCGCCAACGTTTCGGCGCTATCGGTTTTTTCGTACATTTCCCTTGTTTCTTCCTTCTTCATCTTGACTCCTTTTTTAAGAATCTCCTTTAACTGTTGTGATGATACGGCACGCGAGAGCGCCATATCCTATTTCTTTTTTCTTCATGTTGACTCCTTTTTAAGGATTTCCTTTAACTGTTGTGATAATACGGCGAGTGAAACCGCCATATCCTCGTTCTTGACCGCCACATCATCGGGCGTCTTTATATGCGCCGGAGTGAAATTCCATATAGCCCGTATCCCCGCGTTTACCAGTATGTCCGTTACCGCTTGCGCTTGCTCATTGGGCGTGGTCAATATCGCTATTTTTATATCCAGCTTTTTCACCGCGCTTGCCAATTTATCGAGCGGAAGGATTTTCTTCCCGTTGATTTCCTGCGATATGAGGCGTTCATCAACGTCAAACCCCGCGATAATGTTCAACCCGTACTTCTCAAAGCCTTGGTATCCCATCAGCGCCTGCCCCAACTTCCCGACGCCCGCCAATACCGCGTCCTTGGTGTTGTTATAACCCAGAAAGTTTTCAATGTCCTCGATAAGCTCATCAATGTTGTACCCGACCTTCGGCTTACCTTCATTCACGATAGCGCAGGAAATGTCTTTCTTCACCAAAGACGGATTAAGCGAAAGCGCGTCGGCCAAAGCGACCGACGATACCGTAACGCACCCTTGCGCTTTCATGTCGCGCAGCCTCCGTGCATACAGCGCCATTCTGTTGAATACTACCAGTGAGACCGGAAAATCGGAATTTGCC
>JAITAN010000192.1 GCA_031284105.1 Treponema sp.
CGAATGTATCTTCTATGCCGGCAGCGGTTTCAGGAAAATATCCCTTCCTGATGATACAATTTTCACGAAACTTCATTTTTTGCAGGACAATTTCTTCGTTTGTTTTTGAAAAATCATGCTGTTGTTTACTGTGTTTTAATACCGTCTCTATTTCTACATCTTTTTCATTAAAGCCTTCAAAAGTGTCGAATAAATACAATTTTTTATCAGGGAACGCCTTATTGATTTTTTCCGCAAATTCCCCGCGGTAAACCCCCAATTCCGCAACATTGCCCTCAATCTTTTTATCATAAATTTCAATTGAAACAAGCTCAAGGGATGACGAGCGTATAATATCCCAATCAAAGACATAATCAGCCCTCCTACGGTTCCCGGTGACCATACTGCTGCAGATAGCCGCTGAAAATTTTTTCGAAAAAATACTACGGTTAAATAATCCGACCAGTCCTTTTCTAATTTTACTTTGATGCAATTCATTAAATCCAAACATCGCAAATCCTCCGAAACGTTGTTTTGCGGCCGCACGGATGCCGCCGCCGCCGCCATTCTTTCCGAGGTTTTCAGCAAAAATGGCGTTTAACTATGTTCTATACGAATTTCTTCGTAATGCCTTGCGGCGGTTCCCATAACCAACGGTTATACTGTTGGAACGCGTCCCGCAGGTGTACGCCGCGTAAAACGTCCGTTTTACACGCTTAATGCGCGTACCGCATCCGTCTTCACTTGCAGATAGGAGGCTGATCCGGCCTAGATCAGCTCGATTCTCATCCTGTTATACGCCGTTTTTTCAGCCACGCCCGTCCGCCAGCACACGGACGCGGGCGGTTTTTTTTTATCCCCCAAACATATTTTTAACCCTCTGAATTAATTCCTGTTCGTTTTTGAAACAAGTTATCCCCCCTATATTTTCATTCCCGGTGATAACAGATTTGAACGGATGATTTTTTGGACTTGAAAACTTTTTAACCGCACAAACGCTGTCATAAAATGTTATGCTCTCAATGTCTTGTGAATAATTCTCCTCATTAAAGTCTTTTATATAATCCGAATTTAAGGCTTCAACAAATTTTTTGAAATATTCAATGGATGTTCCTTCTTTCCGGCACCCCCCGCCGTAATCTGCCCAGTAACTGGTATGCAGATCCTCTACGACATACAATCCTCCGGGTTTAATTTTTGGAAACATTATCCTGAATGTTTCAATCACTTCGGAACAAACATGTGAACCGTCGTCGAGAATAAAGTCAAATTCCGTATTGGAAAATTCTTTTTCCATAAAACTATAGTCTGATGCGTTTCCCAAGTGAAAATATATATTCCCGCCGAATTTTATATCCCTGCATTTAGGATTAATATCAACGCCGTGAATTTTTGATCCTTTCGGCAAATACTTTTTCCATATTTCCAGGGAACCGCCTCTGTCAACACCGATTTCCATTACCGTTAAAGACTTACTCCTTTTCCGGTACTCTGCAAAGAGCAAATCATAAATGTAAAAATAATGAATCCATTTATGAGATATAAATCCGTCATGGTTTTTGAATATATTTTCGTAATTTTTCATCACAAACTCCAGATACCTTTGCTTTATGCGGCGGTTCCCATAACCAACGGTTATACTGTTGGAACACGTCCCGCAGGTGTACGCCGCGTAAAACGTCCGTTTTACGCGCTTAATGCGCGTACCGCATCCGTCTTTACTTGCATATAGGATGCTGATCCGGTCTAGATCAGACCCCTGATCCGTCCTAGATCAGACCCCTGATCTAACCTAGATCAGCACTCTGATCCGCCCTAGATCAGACCCCTGATCCGGCAGGCTCCTCCGCTACGCTCAGGACAAACGCGCTTTCTTCGGTAACCTTGCCGAACGTGCCGCCTACATTCGAGTGAATCGAGAAGCAGCCGGTGTTGATCGCAAACCCGTCGCATAACTGATACGCGGCTTCGCCAAAGTACCGTTTTACATGTTCGACTAAATCATCGTAATTGCCGGTGAAGCCGCCCCTGTTCTTGAGAGACGCGCAGGTTTCCTCAACGGAGAGGGCGGCATCGTTGTCCGTGAACGCGGTATACGTGCCTTCCCCGTTGGGAAGGTAATTGGGACGGAGTTTTACCCTGATACGGTGTAAAACCTCGTTTACCTGATTGATGATTGCCATAGCAACCTCCTTAAAGAGAAATAAAGAGAAGAAAATAGAAAAGAAATAACGTGAAAGAAAAAATGGAAAAGCAAGAATGAACGGCGGGCTTTGAGGGTTCAAAGCCGGAATACGAAGTCTCTTTAAGACAACGGGGGGGGGGGGGCAGACAATCCGGGGGCTTTTACGGCCGCCCCATCAGAAAACGCGGGCCGGCTTAGCATGAAAAGTACCGGTATACGTCCGGCGCGGTCCATATTCAGACTTGTATTCATGTGAAAGAGTGTACATAGTAATAGAAAATATGTCAAGCTATATCGATACATTTTTGGTGTTTTTTAGCGTTTTTGAGGGGTGTTTTTCAGAAGCGGGGGAAGCAGCGGAAAGAAAGGCGGTCATGTCCGCGGGCCAGCCCGGCTCCGTTCACGGCGAACACACGCGGTTTCGTCCGGTGTTTTTTGCAAGATAGAGGAAACTGTCCGCAGCGGAAAGCAACTCTTGCTTGTTCATTCCTAATTGTGGAATAACCGAAGCCACGCCGATACTGATCGTAACGGATGTTATTTTCCCATCTTGCGCGGGTACCATAGTCGCTTGAACGTCCAGGCGCAGTTGTTCGGCTATTTCCACCGAGGCTTTAAGACCGGTATTGGGAAGCAGTAAACCAAATTCTTCGCCGCCGATACGGGAAGCCATGTCTGCCGGACGCCTTGCCCATCCGGAGAGTACCTTTGCTACTGCCTGTAAAAGCGCATCGCCCTGCAGGTGTCCGTAAGAATCATTGTAGTCCTTGAAATGATCGATATCGATCATCATAAAGGAAAGGGGTCTTTCCTCGCGAGCCGCCCGTTTCCATTCTATATCAAGGTGGTCGTTAAAACTACGCCTGTTTGGAATACCGGTAAGGTCATCGATCAACCCCGTTTTTTCAACATTGTGAATGTACTGCAGAATACGCATCTGGTTTCTGACCCGCGCTTTCACAATGGGCGTATTGAACGGCTTGGTAATGTAATCGACCGCGCCAAGCTCAAAGCCTTTTTCTTCATCATCAACGCCGGAAAGGCTGGTAATAATAATAACCGGAATAGGTTCGGTAGCCTTATTTGCCTTTATTTGCTTTAATACCTCGAAACCATCCATTTCGGGCATTATAATGTCAAGAATAATGAGATCGGGCTTTTCTTTCTTGAGAAAACTAATCGCTTCACTTCCGGACGTTGCCGAAATCAGCGCATATTCCGATGCTAGTATACTGCCTAACGTAATGTGGTTTACTACATCGTCATCAACAAGCAAGATGCACGGTTTGACTTCCTGTTTTTCCGATATAAGCGTCTTGTAAAGAGCCGTGCATTTTGCGGCCGCTTCTTCATAGTCTATCTTCTTGACAAGCGCGAGGATTTCAGCGATCTCGCCGTCAATTTCTTTACTATGGGTGATATGCTCAAGGTTTTTCGCTATATTGTTTATCTCTTTTGCCTTATATGCGGCACATGCGCTACCGAGCGCCTTGATCCTATCAAGCAAATTATTGACATTCATCAGCGTTTTAGGCGTTTCAGGCTCGACCGGCAGGCTAAAGAGCGCGGTTGAGAGCTGCTCGTGGAATTCGGTTATATGCAGGCAGAACGGGGCGGTTGATTTTACACAGCGGTCGGCGTTTACGGCATCGTTTCCATCCGCCGCAACGATCAGTTTTGAAGCGGTTTCCAGTTTGTAGGCTTCATCTGCAAGGGACTGCATCCCGATAGTTGCGAAAATGCCTTTTAATGCGTGCATGGCTATCGAATAATTCTGCCAATCCTGCCTTACAAGAAAAGCATTGATGGCGGTTTTCTTTTCATCAAAATCCGCGCAGAACTGCCGCAGCACCTTGATATAATTCTCTTTACTGTTACCGAGGTGGAGCAAACCCCTGTCAACCGCAAATCCTTTAATCTCCCGCAGCCGCTCAAGCACGGCGTCATCGGCATCGGAAGTTTGCTGCTCCGGTATACCGCTGAAGAGAAGCTTCTCTCTGGGCAGCCATTTCGCAAGCGCGGCGTTGAAACGCTCCGCGTTAAGCGGTTTGGAAATAAAGTCGTTCATGCCCGATTGAAGGAAGAAATCACACGAACCGACAACCGCGTTTGCTGTCAGCGCGATGATAGGCATCCGCTTGAACCAGTCGGCATTGGGTCCCTGTTGGCTGCCCAAGTTTCTGATAGCCTTTGTAGCCTCAATGCCGTCCATTACCGGCATCATGTGATCCATAAAGACAAGATCGTACCGTTTCTGCTTGACCATTTCAATAGCCTGCAACCCGTTCTCCGCGGTATCCGCCGTCATATTGTGCATGTTAAGAAAACCGAGCGCCACCGTAAGATTTTCCTGTACATCGTCAACCACGAGTATCCGTACATTTTTCGTATCCTGTGCAGTAACAAAATGCATAACATCCATACGGTTTTGAACTTCTTTTGGATCGCCTGGTACCAAGGGCAGGTACACCCTGAACGTTGACCCTTTTCCATACTCGCTTTCAACCTCGATCCAACCGTTCATCATATCGATAAGCTGTTTTGTTATAGCAAGCCCTAGCCCCGTGCCCGTGATACGGAGGTTTCTTTTCTGATCAAGCTGCTGGAAGCTATTGTAGAGTTTTGGTAAATCTTCTTTTTTAATGCCGATACCCGTATCCTGTACCTCCGTGATGAAGCAGGAGACGCCTTCTTTCATTCCCGTATACATGGATAACGAAACCGAACCGTGATGGGTGTACTTTATTGCGTTGTTTACAATATTGGTGATGATCTGCCCAACCCGCACCTCATCGCCGATAACCACATCGGGAATACCCTTATAGCTTGAGATAAAGGCGAGATTTTTACCGTTTGCAACATACTTGAATATGGATACAATATTATCAAAAAGAACCGGCAGGTTGTAATGAGTCAGATTCAGTTCCATTTTGCCTGCCTCGATCTTAGAAAAGTCAAGAATATCGTTGACAATAGAGAGCAATGTTCTCGACATTTTTTTGATATCTTCAAAATAGCCGAGTTGAACATCGTCCAGATTGTCCGTCCGCATGAGATCGCTCATACCGATGATGGTATTCATGGGCGTACGTATCTCGTGGCTCATTTTTGCAAGGAACTCGCTCTTTGCCCTATTCGCTTTTTCCGCGTTCTCTTTTGCTATTATAATATCGGTATTATCATAATACATACAGCAAATGCCGTCATATTGTCCATTCTCGTCTATCATAGGCGTTATTTTTATGGTGTAGAAATGCGGCTCATTCATGTATGGAAAGGTAACGGGGACGTCGTTCACCGATACGCTTTCAAGCGTTTTTTTGACGTGATCAAATCCTTCCTGCGCCGTAGCAATGAATGCATCATCGGCAAAGAGTGTATAGACCTCCTCGAATTTCCGCCCGTTGATCACGCCGAAGTTGTCCACCTTTATTTGTTTTAGAAAAGAATTGGAGCAATAGGCTATACGGCTCTCTTTATCCATAAGCAAGAGAATAGTCGGCATACTTTCAAGGAGTAGTTTCATGTATTTTTCGAGTTTTTTCTCTTCCGCTGTCTGTATGCCTTCCAGCGTATGGTGTACCTTCATGGTAACTTCCAGAGTATTTAACCGGTATTGGAGCTTTTTCGCAGTACGGGAAAGTCGCTTGTTTTCAAGCTCTAATTTCTTTAATTTCTGGAAAACATCATCCGCTGTTTCCATCAGTTTCTCCATTTTATATGAAACTATATAACCGCGAAACGTGAAACAATTTCATGTGAATGCGCATGCTATAAAAGTAAAATTATGAATATGATTTACCATATTTCCCGACTCGTCCGGTACCGGACAGATTTCACCGCCTGAGTAACAGCATTGAAACGGTATGACACCGGCAAACGTGTCGGAAACTACTCTCAATTCAGCGAAGTAATCATTTCCTACTATGATGCCTCTGGAAAGACAGGAATACATGAGTACGCAAGATATGCTATCTTTTTCATACATATCCGCTATGAGCGTTACAACCTCTTTTGTTGTTTTCAAAACATCACCCGCGTCAAGTCTACCTAGGGCGATGGTTGAACCTATGGGTATTTTTTCACCGAATATACCATACCCTTCTTCAGTAACGCTGTAGTTGCTGCACGATATGGAAGATACTAAATTGCTGTTTTTTAAGTTGACTATGAAGGGGACTATATATAAATTGCCGAAATTTTCTGAAGTGAAGCCCAACCTTTGAAGATAGCGGCTAAAGAGCATATCGTTTATGGTCTTTACCACAAATCCTTCGGCGTCCGTAACAATCGCGTGTTGTTTCTGGACATTTTGCGGCGAGATGGATCTCATGAAGAATTGAGGATGAACTTCCCCAAAAAAGAAAATCATGCCGAAGGTATTAAGAAATGCCGCTCCGTTGTATATGTTCTTGCAAGATGAGAAATTCGGCGTTAGATCGCTTGAAAGCGTACCGAATATCGGGATATCTTCTCCGCTCATACGTTTCAGCGGCATGACTAACCGTCCGTTCCCTATGTTCAACAGCAGAGGAGGATATGCCAATATAAATGAGGGTTTTTCGTTTTTATATTTGGCTGTTCCCTTGTGGTACGCGGCTTCTATGGGCGCATCGATATCGTCTATCACGATAGGATCCGACATAACCGCGGAAAAACGGACGTCATCGCTGGTGAGTACCGCTATGCTTAATATGTCAAAGCCTACCTGCCCGCTTACGGCGGTTCCCCGTGTGGTAATACCCACCGTGTCAAAGTCGAAGCGTTTGCAAAGCGCCTCGACAACGCCGCTATCGACAAATTCGCTATCACACGTAATAAGTCCTACGCTGTTTTTCCTGCCGTTACGCTCCAAGTCAAGCTGATCTAAAATTTCGTTGCACGCGGCGTCTATATCATCAAGTTCCTTTGTGTATGCCGCGAACATTTTAATCATGGTGCATTATTATACCGCGCGGGCGTAAAAAAGACAAGAGTGGTAAAACATACGCTGGGGCGTGTTCACGCTAAAGGAACGTACCGGGAAACACTATTTGCAGATCGCCGTTGCCGCCTAAACGCCGGGGGGATGCCGGCATAGACAACCGTACCGCGCTTAACGCGCGCATCTACCGGTGTGATGACGGTTGTAAGCCGCTCTGCGTTGTGTGAACTCACCCCTAGGAGTTTGTTGCGCTTCGTGCATAAAACCACAAAACATCGCCTAATCGGCGATGTTTTACCCATGTTGGTATTTTGACGGAAAAATCTAAAAATATGTCAAAACACCTTGCTTTTTTATACATGTGTGGTATATTATTTTCTATGAATAAAATGGTTTACATTAACAAAACGTTGTACATGCACACAGATGAAGCGCGGCTAATCGCTGCCGGCGCGCCCGGCCGGGACGGTCGAGCGGTACCCCAGAAGCTCGCTTTGTCTCTTACACAAACCGCATGGAGGGTTGCTTCTTCCGGAGCGGCAAAAAGCGCCGCGAGCGCGGACATTTCAATGTTCAGTACATTCGTTCTAATTTCCAGCGCGTGTATAGCACCTTCGGAGCATACATTATAAGGTCGGGGGACGACATTCCGCAATTCGGCGCGTATATGCCCAAGCGCAAAAAGGAAGCAAACTATGAGGCATAGGAAAGACGCCGTTCCGTCGGCGGATGTGGCATTCCTTGAATGGGTAAAAGGCCTTGCGGACTATGCCGCAGTCTACGCAACTTCCACGGCGGGAAAGGTTTCCCTTATCATCGGTTTCTATTCCGGACGGTGTTCCGGGTTATATGCAGCGGTCCGTTGCACCTATTATTGAGGAGGATTTCATATGCCTTATGTTCCACCAACAGACGCCCCTTTCACGGCGCGGGCAAAGTACTTGATTGCTTATACGCGGGATCATCTAACGGAATTTAACATTCAGCCGGAGACTTTCAAGCCCGTGCCGGACTTACGCGCCGCGTTCGAGGCCGCTTACGCCAAAGCCCTGTACCCCGGCAGGGGCAAGGTCTACGCTGCGGGCAAGACCCGCGCAGGGGACGCGCTTGAAAAGGCGTTTCTTGAATACGGCCCGTTGGTGGGCGGCGGCGGCCGGCCGGTTGTCCGTGCGTTTCCGGGACGTGGCGGCGCGGAAGGGGAAGCCGCTGGGGGTTCACGGAACGGAGATTCGCCGGGAACTGATGGAAGATGCGCCGTCAAAGGCAGATGCCCTGATCAACTCCGGTTTTGCGGCACGGACCCCCGTGCGGTCGCGTTTACGGGGGGCAAGGCGGGAAAGGCCCCTGGGGTTCGGCGGCGAGCGCGGTTGTACCATGAGCGTGCGCGGCGGCGCGGGAAAGAGAGCCGCCGCTTTTTAGTAGACGGCATTGTAATGAGGGATGATTCCAAACCGGAATGAACGGCGGTTCTAATAAGGAATAAAAGGAGTATTTTATGAAAATCAGCGTTAAACTGGTAAGCGCTATCAGTATTATCAATCTTATCGGCATCGGCATCCTCGCCGGCGTTACCCTGTTTCAATCGCGGCAGGAAATCAGCCGCCTCGCCGATGAAGAGGCGCAAAGCATTGCGGCCCAGAGCGGCGAACAAATAAGCAAATGGTTTGAGCAGTATATGGCTGCGATACGAACCCTCGCGCAGGTAATGGAAGCCTATAAAGAAATACCGGCTGAACAAAGGCGGGAGCATTTCAATAGGATGATGAGGCAAGTACTGCTTGCAAACCCCATCTTAACCAGCGTCTATGCCAACTGGTCGCCCAACGGGCTTGACGGCATGGATGCGGACTATGCAAACACGCCCGGAACCGATGAAACCGGGCGGTATATATCCGCGTGGCGCATTGCCGACGGTAAACCTACGGTAGGCGCGATACAAGGTTTTAGTTGGGATATGATTATGAAATCGCCGATCTTTAACACGGAGTATATGCTCGATCCTTCTGTGTATCCCGGAGCTAATGGGAATATATTAATTGCAAACTTTGGCGTTACCGTAAAGGATAACGGCGTAACGATAGGAGTCGTAGGCGCCGTTATAGTATTATCAAGAATACAGGCCATCGTGGAGGAGATTAAACCGTTTGGCGATGGCCATGCGCTTTTGTTCAGCGCGGGCGGTATTGTTACGGCTCACCCCGATCCGCAGCGGCTGGGACAGAATATGCGCGATTCGGAACAGGACGCCTTCGGGCCCCGCCTTGACGCTCTGGTTGACGCGGCTACGAAGGGAACGGCCGCCTCCTTCTCGTTCCTGCCGGCCGGCTCCGGTACCGTCATGCGGTACTATGCCGTGCCGTTCGCCATCGGCCGTTTCCCGCGGCCGTGGACCCTGGTTGTCGGCGTCTCACGGAACACCGTCATGGCACCGGTCTACCGGATGCTCACCATTAGCCTCATCATCGGCTTCCTGAGCATTACCCTTATGTCGCTAGGCGTCTTCTTTATGACTCGTTCCATCACCCGCCCCATCAACTCTCTTGCCCTCATGCTCAAGGATATTTCCGAAGGGGACGGGGACCTCACCAGGTCCGTTGCCGTTACCGAGCGCAACGAGCTGGGGGACCTGGCCCATTACTTCAACCTTACTATAGACAAGATCAAGGTTCTGATCCGTTCCATCAGGAAAGAAGCGGACGTGCTCGCGCGAACCGGCACGGACCTTGCCGGCGACATGACCGAAACGGCGGCCTCCGTCAACCGGATCGCCGCCAACATCCGGGGCATCAAGTCCCAGACCGATAAGCAGGCGGCGGGCGTTTCAAGCTCCCATGCCGTCATGGAAGAGGCGGCGGCGGGCATCGAGACCCTCAACGCCCATATTCAGAAGCAGACGGAGCGCGTGAGCCAATCCTCACGCGCGGTGGAAGAGATGCCGGCGAACGGACGGAGCGTAACGCGGACGCTTGCGGCCGGCGAAGGAAACATTAGAGAGCTGTCGGAAGCGTCGGAGATAGGGCGGAGCGGGCTGCAGGAAGTATCGGGCGACATTCAGGAGATAGAGCGGGAATCGGAGGGGCTGCTGGAGATAAACGCGGTGATGCAGAACATAGCGGGCCAGACGAACCTGCTGTCGATGAATGCGGCGATAGAAGCGGCGCACGCGGGAGAGGCGGGGAAGGGCTTTGCGGTGGCGGCGGATGAGATACGTAAGCTGGCGGAGTCCTCAAGCGGGCAGTCGAAGACGATAAGCGGGGCGCTGAAGAAGATAAAGGGGTCGACGGAGGGAGCGCTGCTGAAGTTTGAGGCCATAAGAGAAGGGGTGAGGAAGGTAACGGAGCAAGAGGGGCGTGTGAGAAGCGCGATGGAAGAACAGGACGAGGGGAGCAAGAGCATATTGGAAGCGATAAGCGGGTTGAATGAGATAACGGGAGAAGTTACGAGGAGCGCGCGGGCAATGGGAGATAAGAACCGGGAGGCAATAAAGGAGAGCGGGGGGCTGGAAGGGATAGCGAAGGGGATACGCGGAAGCATGGAGGAGACGGCGGCCGGAGCGGAAGAGATAAGCGGAGCGGTGAACCGGGTGAACGGAATAAGCGAGGAGAACAAGAAGCAGATAGAGACGCTCATCGGAGAGGTGTCGCGGTTCAAGGTTGAGTGAGGGAGGCGCGTCCTGCGGGGCGTTCTTCCGCCGCTGCCGGAGGAGACGGGGCGGATCGCCGCCCGTGATCCGGGCGGTACATCGGCGGGCGCATCGGGCGGATACGGGGCGGGTATGCGCTCGGATCACCGGCAGTGTACAGGACGGTACATCGACGGTGTACAGGGCGGTACACCGGCAGTGTACAGGGCGGTACACCGGCAGTGTACAGGGCGGTACATCGATAGTGCATCGGGCGAAGACGCGGCAGGAAAACGGCGGAGATGCGAGAGGGATTCAGCCGGATACGCAACAGGTACACGGGCGGATACGCGACAGGTATACGCTCGGATCATCGGCAGTGTACAGGGCGAATACGCGACCGGTACACGGGCGGATACGGGGCGGGTAGGCGCTCTGATCACCGGCCGTGTACTGGACGTTACATCGCCGGTGTAGAGTGCGGTACACCGGCAGTGTACAGGGCGGTTCACCGGCAGTGTACAGCGCGGTACATCGACGGTGTACACGGCGGTACACCGG
>JAITAN010000215.1 GCA_031284105.1 Treponema sp.
TGCGTCAGTGTTTATTTAGGACGCAGCCCTTTATGGTTTAATCCCCGCCCCAAGGGGCGCTGCCGGGGATATGTTCCCCCGCATACACAAGATTCCAAAGAGAAATCTTCATAATACCATAGGGAAAAGCCCTGCGGTTGTTTATTTTCTTTTTCTACTTGTAGAAATCTTCTTAAAACACTATAGTATCCGCATGGAAACCATGAAACGTACAGTAACCTGCGGGGAACTCCGCACGGATCATACTGGTAAAACGGTAGTATTAAACGGGTGGGTTCACCGGAAGCGGGATCACGGCGGCATTACGTTCATCAATCTGCGGGATCGTTACGGCATTACCCAAGTGGTTGTTGATACAAAGACGCCTGCCGCCACCGCGCCCGATCTGGATACGGTTACAGCGGAACTGCGGAACGAGTACTGCATAGCGGTGGAAGGCGTTGTGAGAGCGCGCCCCGAAGAGATGGCAAATCCTTCCATGCGTACCGGCGCGGTTGAAGTGCTTGCGTTCAATATTGTCATTTTGAACAGAGCGGAAGCGCTCCCTTTCCAGGTTGATGAGGAAACCAATGCCAACGAAGACCTCCGCCTCACGTACCGGTACCTCGATCTGCGCTCCGAAGGTATGCAGAAGCGTATCAAGCTGCGGAGCGATGTTACGTTCGCGGTACGCGAGTTTATGATTAATGAGAACTTCTATGAAATAGAGACCCCCACCTTCATAAAATCAACGCCCGAAGGAGCGCGCGATTACCTTGTGCCTTCGCGTCTGTACGCGGGCAAATTCTATGCCCTGCCCCAATCGCCCCAGCTTTACAAGCAGATACTTATGGCCGGCGGTTTTGACAAATATTTTCAGATTGCCCGTTGTTACCGCGACGAGGACGCACGCGGGGACAGGCAGCCGGAATTTACCCAGATAGATATTGAGATGTCCTTCGTGAGCCGTCGGGACATTCTCGCTTTGACCGAAAGACTCATGCGGCATATTTTTATGAAAACGCTCAATGTCGCGCTCCCCGAATCCTTCACGCGCCTCACGTGGGAGGAAGCGCAGGAGAACTACGGCAGCGATAAACCCGATCTCCGTTTCGGTTTGGAACTGCACGACTTTGCGCCCTATGTTGAAAACGGCGACTTTCAAGCGTTTAAGGACGCTCTTGCCGCAGGCCGAGCGGAGAAACACACATCCGCGGCAAAAGGCGTACGCAGCGCGGGCGGCGGCGTCAAGGCCCTTGTGGTGAGCGGAAAAGCGGACTATTCGCGCAAACAGATACAAGAGCTTGAAGCGCACGCAAAGATTTATAAGGCAAAGGGTATGGCGTGGATGAAGGTAACCGCCGGCGGTTCCGCGGCCGGCGGAACCGGTAACCCCGCGGCTTTGGAAGGCGGAGCGGCCAAATTTTTTGCGGCAAACGCCGCCGATATTATCAGGGGACTCGGCGCGCAAGCCGGCGACCTTATCCTCATCGTTGCGGATGCGAACCGGAAGATCGCCAACACCGCGCTCGGCGCGGTACGGGCGAAACTGGGCAAAGATCTGGGCCTTGCCGATCCCAAACGATTTGAATTCGTGTGGATCGTGGATTTCCCGCTCTTTGAATACAACGATGAGGAAAACCGCTGGGAAGCGGCCCACCACCTGTTTTCGTATCCTCAAGAACGGTACCATGACGCGCTGGAAAGCGATCCCGGTACGGTTCTCGGCGATCTCTACGATCTTGTGCTCAACGGCTATGAATTGGCGTCGGGTTCCATCCGCGTCCACAATCCCGAACTCCAGAAGCGCATTTTCGCTATTGTCGGTATAGACTCGGAAGAAGCGGAGCGGAAATTCGGCTTTCTTACCAATGCCTTCAAGTACGGAGCGCCCCCGCATGGCGGTATCGCGCCCGGACTTGACCGGCTCGTCATGCTCATGGCGGGCCAGACCTCCATAAAAGAAGTCATCGCCTTCCCCAAAAATTCCTTTGCGCTAAGCCCCATGGACGACTGCCCAAGCGAGGTTGAACAAAAGCAGTTGGACGAACTGCATATAACTATCCGCAAGGCATAACGCGCTTGTACTTTTAACCGTTATGTATATATCATTTATCAATCTTGGACTGCCGGACTCTTTGCGGGGTTCGGCGCGGCCTTCGATGTACAGGCAACGGGACGTTCCCGTACCTGTTGCGGGGTATGCTTCCGTTATTACCTGCGGCGGAACCGTTATTTCAAGCATATTTAGCGCAAAAGTTATTGGGCGCTTCGGAACCGGCATGGTTACGGCGGCGAGCGCGTCAATGACCGCGGCCGCGCTCATAGGCGTATCGTTTTCTTCCGTATTTATTACAGTATGCCTCTGCGCCTTTCCCCTGGGATTGGCGGATCCGTTGACGCAGTGCTGAATAACCCACGTGTCCCTGCATTACAAGGCGAAGCGCATGAGCCGGCTGCATCGCTTTTAGGGTATCGGCGCTTCGGCGGGACCGTTTATTTAACCCGCAATGAATCATGGACAATCGGCTACAGAACTGTCGGCATAGCGCAGTTGCGCCTTGTTGTCCTCTTGTTCATCACCCTGCCCTTGTGGAGAAATAGCGGCAAAAATGCGTATACAGCAAAGCCGCGTCCTCTGCGATCCGCGCCGGACGCGCCGAAATCGGGCGCATTGTTTCGCATCATGGGAGTAAAACAGGCGCTTGCCGCGTTTTTCTGTTACAGTGCAATCGACGTAGTAAGCGGCTTATGGGGAAGCGCGTATCCGGCATTGATGCGAGCGTGCGGCCGGAGATCGCGGCGCAGCGGATGGCTTTGCGCTACATCGGGATACCTGCGGGACGGTTTATTTCCGGCTTTTTAACGATGAAGCTCAATAACCGGCACCATGATGTGGGTTGGACAGATGATCATCGCCTTCGGCATTGTATTACTGTTTCCGCCTATGGAACGTATGGAGAAAAAACTTGTTTTAGCAGGGTTTTTCATGATAGGCTTGGGCTGCGCGCCTATATTCCCCGGTTTACTGCGTGAAACGCCGGAGAATTTCGGGGAACGGTATTCGCATGCAGGTTCGCGGGCTTGACCGTGCCTCATCGCTTTGGATGTATGTGTTCTTCACATATTTTTCTAAAGCGAAGTATTGTAACCGGCTTTTACGGCGAGTTGTTATCATTATAATATCCGATCCTGTTGAAATCATGGATTTTGGAATTCGGATCATAAAGGAGATTTTATGGCAAAACAATTTGATGTGTTCAAATGCGGCGTTTGCGGCGCCGTCATTGAAGTATTACAGGGAAGCGGCTGCGATCCGGTATGCTGCGGGCAGCCCATGCAGTATCTTACCGAAAATACGGTGGAGGCGGCAAAGGAAAAACACGTTCCGGTTATTGAAAAAGTGAACGGCGGTTATAAAGTGTCCGTCGGATCGGTAACGCACCCTATGGAAGAAAAACACCGCATTGCATGGATAGAATTGCTGGCGGAGGGTATTTCTTACAAAAAAATCCTGAAGCCCGGCGAAAAACCGGAAGCGGTTTTTGCGGTAGACGCGGTAAACGTTGTTGCCCGTGAATATTGTACCCTGCATGGACTCTGGAGCGTGCGTTACAGTTGATTAACGGCCGCGATTCGGCCGCTTACTAAATGGAGGTTATTATTATGAAGAAATATGTGTGTAATTTATGCGGATACATTTACGATCCGAAAACAGGCGATCCTGACGGCGGTATTAAACCCGGAACGGCTTTTGAAGACATACCCGATGATTGGGCATGCCCCATGTGCGGCGTGGGAAAAGAAAACTTTTCCCCGCTAGACTGATACCTGAATGAATATAGCCGGTTATTCGGTAAAACATCCGGTAACAATCATTGTCCTCTATGCCCTTTTTATGGGCATAGCCGCAACATTGGTACCCAATATTGCGGTTGATCTGTACCCTTCCACAGAGTCTCCCGTTCTGTCTGTGTACACGAGTTTTCCCGGAGCGGGACCTGCGGATGTGGAACGGAACCTTACCATTCCGCTGGAACGCGCGCTCGCCGCGTCGCGGGGACTTACGGATATGACGAGCAGTTCCTCATTTGAAAGCAGCAGCGTCAACTTGGTTTTTGCGTACGGTACGGATATGGACAAGGCAATGAACGATGCCCAAACATTGCTGAACCGTATGGCAAACAGTCTGCCCGATAACGCCGGCGCTCCAACGGTGAGGCGCTTCGATATGTCGGCTATGCCCATCATGCGGCTGGTGGTACAGGGAAACTATCCGGCAGACCAGTTGCGGCTCTTCGCGGAAAACGAGATACTCCCAAATGTCCAGCGCATTGACGGCGTGGCTTCCGCCAATGTTACGGGCGGCACCACCCAGATCGTCAAGGTGGCCGTTTCCCAGAACAGGCTCGCGGCGTTCAACCTTACGTTGAGCGATGTAAACACCGCATTGAGAGGGCAAAGCATCCTTTCTTCCGGGGGGAGCCTCCGGCGCGGGGATCGAGAGTACCAACTTCTTACAACGCAGGAACTCAAGGATATCGATCAGATAAAACGGCTCGTGGTAAAGACCGTATCGGTACCTTCAAGCGGGGTGCAGCCGAACCGTTCTAATGTGGTGCGGCTTGAAGATATCGCGGATGTGAGCGTGTCGTATAACGAAGATGCGGCGCGTGTATCGGTAAATGGGCAGAACGGCGTCTATATACAGGTAACAAGTGAAAGCGACAGCAATCAGGTGCGCGTGGCGCAGGGGGTGCGCGCCGCGCTTGAAGAGATAAACGCCGGTTTGCCCCAAGGCGTCGCCTTGAGCGTACTCTCCGACAATACGTCGCTTATCAACGCATCCCTCAATCAGGTGTATAAAAACGCCTTTGAGGGCGCCATCCTCGCCATGATCGTCATATTCATCTTCTTGCGTAATATAAAAGGTACTATTATCATCGGGCTTTCCATACCCATATCGATCCTTTTGACGCTCATGCTTATGACCGCATTCGGGTTGACGCTCAACCTTCTAACCATGACGGGTCTTATCCTCGGACTCGGCATGACTGTGGATGCATCGATTGTCATTCTTGATAATATCCACAAATACCGGTTGCGGGGCGCGAAAAGTGAAATCGCCGCCATTCTTGGCAGCCGTGAGATGATCAGGGCTATTGTTACTTCAACGACGACGACCTTGTGCGTGTTTATCCCGCTCATCATTTGGAAAAATGATCTGGAAGACATGGGACAACTTTTCAGCGATCTGATCTTCACGGTGGTGATCTCTCTTATCTGTTCGCTTGCGGTGGCCGTTACTTTGGTGCCCGCTCTCTGCGGCTCTATCATGCGTCTTGATACCCGTGTGCAGAAGCCGCTGCGTTTCAAGTGGCTGCGCGCCCTTGATGAAGGTATGGAAAAGGTGTTTATCGCCATCGACAATGCCTATTCGCTCGCCATTGATTACTGTCTCGCGCACCGGTTCTTGGCGCTTGCGCTGGTGCTGGTGATCCTCATCTTTTCGTTTATGCAGTTCAGCGGAATCGGTATGAATATGTTTATCCGCTCCCGCGTTGACGATACGGTATCTTTGAACGTTTCCATGCCCCAAGGCACACCGGTTGACGTTACGGAGAATGTACTAAAAGATCTGGAAAAACTCATTAAGGAACATGTAACGGATTACCGGAACATTATTCTTACCGCGCAGCGGAGCGGCAACGGCAGCATCCAGATAACCCTGCCGCCTCCTGCAGAACAGATCGATACGCCGAGCGATATTATCGGTAGGCTTACCCCCTACCTCAATAACCTGCCGGGTATGCAAGCCTCTTTCCGCGCCGGGCGCTCTATGGGCAGTACATCGGCGGTTGATATTACGCTTACCTCAAAGGACGCGGACGAACTTATGTCCGCGGCCGAGGAAATCAGTGGCATCATGGCGCAGTACCTACCTGAAATTGAAAATCCGACGGTCAATATTAATGAGGGCGCGCCGCAACTGGTGATAGAAATCGACCGTGAACGGGCAAACGCGCTGGGCGTATCCCTTTCGGCCATTACAAGTGAAATCCGTACGGCGGTGGACGGTACAACGGCGACAACCATCACGCAGGGAGACCGCCTCATCAACGTAAACGTAATACTGAGGGACAAAGACCGCCGGGGTCTGCCGAACCTTGATGCGCTTTTTGTGATGAGCCGAACCGGCAATCGCATAAGCCTTGCCAATCTTGCCCGTATTACAGAAAGCCGTTCCCCTTCCTCGATCCGCCGCGAGAATCAGGAAAGGGTTGTCCGAGTTTCGGGCGAATTATCCGGCGGTATTGCCGCAACCGAAATGCAACGGCGGCTTGAGGAGACGGTAAAGGAACGCTATGTGCCGCATGAAGGCGTTACCGTGAGTTATTCGGGTGAGGCGGAGCAGATACGCGCCTATACCAATAAGTTCCTCTTTATCATAGCTGCGGCTGTCTTCATGGTGTTCGGTCTCATGGCAAGCCAGTTTGAATCCTTTGTAGATCCAATCATCATTTTCTTCTCGATTCCGCTTCTCTTTATCGGCGTAATCTGGATATACAAGATAGGTAACGAAGCTCTGTCCGTGTTCTCTGCGGTGGGCATCGTGGCGCTGGTCGGCGTGGTGGTGAATAACGGTATCGTGCTGGTGGACTACACCAACACGCTGCGCTCACGGGGCTACGCCCTGCGTGAAGCCTGCATTGAGGCGGGGCGCAACCGGCTCCGCCCCATCATGATGACGGGTCTCACTACCATTCTCGGCATGATACCCATAGCTTTTTTCCCAGGACAAGGAGCGGATACCATTCAGCCCATCGGCAAAACGTTTGTGGGCGGACTTTCGGTAAGCTTCTTTATGACCCTGCTGGTTACTCCCGTCATGTATTCTCTCTTAAACGCCCGAAACGAGCGGAAACGGAAACGGTATAGCTAAAGGCATTTTATGGTTATCCATGACGCTCATATAAAAATACGCAATTATCGTATACCTGATGCTCCTGTTACCCACCGCCTATAATGCCGCGAACGCCCGCCTATGAGGTCTGACCTACCATACTAATCTAGCATTGACTCCAATGCTAGGCTTGAATTAAAGTCAATGCTAGACTTGAATTGATCTCAATGCTAGGGCGTGTTCACACTAAAGGAAAGAGAAGAAAAAGCAGATAAAATAAGTATGGAACTAACAGAAGAGCACTATCAAGAGATAAAGGGATTGCTGCCGAAGCAGCGGGGACATGTC